>CAMOTT010000011.1 GCA_946626015.1 uncultured Clostridia bacterium
CCACCCGCCCCACATGTCGAACCACCAGAAGCCGTTGCCCTTGACGAGCTGGCGGCTGAACGATTTGCGCAGCATGGCGACGGACGTCTCTTTGTCCGCGATCGGGTGCCAGATCGGCGCGGTCATGACGTGATCCGGATCGGTCTGCGGCGCGGCGTCGCCCAGCACGCGCGTCAGGTACGTGCGCACGTCGCACTCCTGCAGGCAGAGCTTGCCGTGCAGCCGCACGGAATCGGCGGCGTACATCTCCGTCCAGTCGGCGTTTTCGGCGCGCGTGCCGATATAGGAATTCGGCGAACAGATAAAGTCGATATCGCTGCTGCGCAGCAGCCACCGCAGGCCGTGCGTTCCGTACAGCTGCGACGCGACCTCCAGCGCGTAGCCGTAGAACGTGCCGACGACCACGTGACCGCCGGACGCCTCTTTCGCCGTGTGCGCAAGGAACGCGATGTCGTCGGCGACGGCAAAGCTCGCGTATTCGAGATACCGCGCGAGATAGTCCGATCCGTGCCGCGTGCCTCGAGCGTGGAGCTGCGACAGATCCGGCAGGCCGTCGTACCGGACGTGCGGATAATACGTTTCGAGGAACGCACGGAAGCCTTCCTCCGCTGCGGGCGCAAGGCCGGCGTTCATATCGAAGTGGAACCACTCCTCCGTGTTGCCGCCCGCGATCTGATAGCCGACGATATGCGAAGCGAAATCGCTCTGTCTGACGTGCGAGATAAACGCGCGCAGCATATCGGCAACGTCCGCACGCCATTTCTGCGCGTAGAGCGATTCCCGTTTGCCCGTTCCGTCGAGCAGATCCCTGTTTTCTTCGATCCACCACAGCGGAACGGACACGTTGACGCGCGGAAAGATCAGCGCATCCGGACACGCGGCAAGGATCTTGCGCACGGATGCGTCGAACACCGTGTAGTCCGGCCTGTCCCGCTCGTCGAAGATGCCCTTGCTGAACGGCGTCAGACCGTCGGTCACGCTGATCCAGCGGCCGGCAAACAGCGTCGGCATGGAAAACAGCGTGTAGCCCGCGTCGGCAAACTGCTCGTAGCGGGCGTAGCTTTCCAGATACGTCATATATGCCGCGGCGGGATACGGCTCGCCGTTCACGTACAGCGTCGGCACGCCGCCGCAATCCTTTACGCACGAGCGGATCGGCGCGTCGTCCGCTGCCTCCTCCACCCTGCCGTAGTCGATCGTGAGCGGGGCGTCGGCGGGAAGCCTGTAAAGCTGCAAAGCGTAGGAGAGCATCGTTATCACCGCCAAAAACAAACTGGTGACCTTCTGAAGCATCCCGTCATTCTCCCGCCTGCGTTCCGCTCAGGCCGATGTCCGCCGCATACGGCTTCATGCCGTCGATGCAGATCGCGGCGACCTCGTTGACCGTCATGCCCAGCATCTCACAGCCGCGCAGGATCAGCTCGCGGTCACATTTGGCGGCAAACTTTTTGTCCTTGAATTTCTTCATAAAGCTCTTGAGCTCCAGATCGGTGATCCCCAGCGGGCGCATACGCGCGCACGCCTGGATGATGCCCGTCAGCTCGTCCACCGTAAACAGGCTCTTTTCCAGGTTTGTCTGCGGCTCCACGTCCGTGCAGATCCCATAGCCGTGGCTGAGGATCGCGCGCACGTCCTCTGCCGGCACGCCCGCGTCCAGCAGCGGCTGCTCGGTGTGCCGAAGGTGCTCCTCCGGGAATTTTTCGTAATCGTAATCGTGCAGGTAGCCCACAGCCATCCAATGCTCCCTGTCTCCGCCGAAATGGTCGGCCATGGCGCCCATGGCATACATGACGTTCTTTGCGTGGAGGATGAGATGCTGCTCCGTGACCTGTGAATCGTTTAGCTCCCGGGCTCTTTCAATAGTAAGCATATGATATATTTCTCCTTTTCGTTTACGGCTCTGCCGCTTTGTTAAACAAGTTCAAACAGCCGGGTCTCGTTTTCTTTCATAGTCAGTGTTACTGTGTCCGAGGTAACGGCGATACCCTCATCTGTCAGCAGCTCCCGGCAGGAGCGGACCGACTCAAGATGAAGGGTCTTTTCCCCGGCGGTGACGGAATGGATGGCAATGTAATTGCCGTTGACGTACACCACGTCGTTGGAGCTGCAGTAAATGTGGGCGCCGCAGCTCTCAAAAAACGCCCTCAGCTCCCCGGCGGAGTATTCCTTTTTGTTTTTGGATACCGCAATATATCTGACCCGGTCTTTTCTGCAAAGCTCAAGGGCTTTGTTCATAGCCCCGGTCTTAAGGCCGGATAAAAACACCACGCCCTTGTAGTTTTTATAGACCGCCTCAAAATCCGAAACGTCGTAGATATCGTAGGGCGCTCCGGCAAAGCCCAGCTCCAGTCTCTGGTTAAAAGGCGTGTTCCTCAACCAGCAGTCGGTCATATATTTGTACATACTTTCGTCTGCGAACACGGCTATCTGCGCCCTGCTTTTCCGGTCTTCCTTTTTGAGAGAGTCCGAGTATATCCCGCGCATTTTTTTCATTTCTGACAGGATATCCGGGTCGTTGTACCAGCCGCCCCACATATCGAACCACCAAAAGCCGTTGCCTTTGATGAGCTGACGGCTGAAGGCCTTGCGTATCTGGCTGACGGTCTGCGCCCTGTTCTCAAGACCCTGCCAGATGGGGGCGGTGTAATACCCGGTTCGATCATATTCCGGGGCGGCCTCCGGCAGGGGCTTGGTAAGATGGGTGCGGATATCGCACTCCTGCATACACACCTTGCCGTGGAGCCGCACGGAATCCGCGGCGTACATCTCCGTCCAGTCCGCCTTCATATCCCTTGTGCCGATATAGGAGTTGGGGGAGCAGATAAAATCAACGCAGTCGCAATTCAGGACAGCTTCAAGGGCGTGGGTGCCGTGCAGGGGAGAGGCTACCTCCAGGGAATAACCGTAGAAGGTGCCCACCGCCAGGTTGTTGCCGGTCTCCTCCTTTGCCACAGAGCAGAACAGGCAGATATCCTGAGCCACTGCCCGGGAGGCAAATTCCAGATAACGGGCAAGATGCTCGTCCTTGTGGTAGAAACCTTTTTTGTTCAGCAGCGAGAGCTCCGGCAGCCCGGAAAAGCCGCACCCCGGGTAATATTTTTTAAGATATGCGTTGAAGGCCTCCTCCGCGTTTTTGCAGTACCCGGCGTTCATGTCAAAGTGGAACCACTCCTCGGTGTTGCCCCCGGCCACCTGATAACCCACGATGTGCCGTACGTAGTCGCTCGAATTTATGTGCCTTATCACCTGCCTCAGCATTTCCGAGGCTGTCTCCCGGAATTTTTCGGAGAACAGGGATTCCCTTTTGCCGGTGCCGTCAAGGCAATCCGGGTTTTCCTCGATCCACCAAAGGGGCATGGAGAGGTTCACCCGGGGGAAGATGTAAGCCTCCGGGCAGGCGTCCAGTATCCGCTTTACCGATGCGTCCAGCGTGGAAAAATCAGGCTCGCCTTTTTTATCGAAAATTCCGCCGTGGAAGGGCTTTGCCGCCTCGTTGGCGCTGATCCATCTGCCGGCAAAAAGCACCGGGACGGAAAACAGCCCGTACCCGGCTTCGGCAAACTGCCCGTAGTTGTTGTACTCCTCAAGGTAGGTCATATAGGCCGCCGCAGGCAGAGGCTCGCCGTTGACGAACAGCGTGGGTACGCCCCCAAGGTCATCCACCCGGGAATAAACGCCCCTGTATTTTTCCATATCCCTTTCACCTGCCTGACAGTTCACCTCAAACGCCGCTTCCGGAGCCGGACGGTAAAAGCTGAAAAAACCGTTCAGCAGAGAAAACAGCACAAGGAAAAAACTGACGATCTTGTTCATACTCGCGCCTCCTTATTAAACGCAGCCGAAAACCTCTCTGTTTGTGCCGTAGAAAATATCCTCCCTGCCGCTTATGAGCCTGCAGAACTCCTCAAATTCGCCCCATCTGTTAAAGATGTCAAATTCGTAGGAATGACCCCAGATGTAGAAAAGCTTGGGCGTGTCGGTTTTAAGCTCGACAAAGCGCCTGCCCAGCTCCAGCATCTCGCCGAACTCGCTGTGATGGCTCACGGTGGGTTTGAACTCAAAAAGGTTTTCCTGCAAATCAAAAGAGTGGCTGCTCACAATGGTGCGGCAGTATTTTATGCCGGTTTTTTCTCTGATTATGCCGGAGACCCGGCTGTCGTAGTTCGCGCCGCCGCAGGGGTAGGCAAACCCCACCACCTCATACCCGGCAAGCTCCGAAAGGCGGAGCCTGTCGTTTTCCACCTGGTGGATGATCTCCTCCTCGCTGAGCTTGGTCAGCAGCGGATGTGTGAGGGTGTGGGCGGCTATTTCGTGCCCCTGATATATGCCCCGGATCTCATCGGCTCCCGGCTTGCAGTGCGCCACGGTAACGCCCTCCCGGATCAGTGAGTTTGCCGTGCCCAAAAGCCCAGAATTCAGGTTGAAGGTGCACTTGAGCCCGTACCTGTTGAATATCTCTATCAGCCTTTTGTCCTGGGTCACCCCGTCGTCATAGCTGAAGGTCAAGGCTTTCATTTTGCCGTTGAACATAGCGGTCATCTCCCCGGATTTTATCTTGGTTTTTATTGATTATAACACGATAATATGCTAAAATGCAAACAGTTAAATTTTGATTTTTTAGAAAAGGTGTGGTCATATGTTCCCGAAAACCTGCAAAATTACCGGCAGTTTTTCCCGGTATCTCGATATCATCACGGAGCGTCAGCTTTTGGACAAAAATCTGTGGCTCAACTGCGTCAACGTGTTCTCCTCCGGCATTGACGACGGCGACCGGGGCTGGCGCGGCGAATACTGGGGCAAGATGATGCGCGGCGCCTGCCTTGTGTGGAGGGTCACAAGATCCCCGGAGCTGTACTCCACCCTCACCGCCGCGGTGGAGGGGCTGCTCTCCAGGCAGGAACCAAGCGGCCGCATCAGCGCGTACAGCGTTGAGAATGAATTCTACGGCTGGGATATCTGGGCGAGGAAATACGTTATGACAGGGCTCCAGCACTACTATGATATCTGCTCCGACGAAGGGCTGAAAGAACGTATAATCAAGGCCCTGACAGCCCACGCAGATTACATCGTTGCCCGTATAGGCGAGGGCGAGGGTAAGATCCCCCTGCTGGACACCGGCCTTTGGTGGGGCAGCGTAAACTCCGCCACGATCCTTGAGCCGTTTATCCGCCTTTACAGGGACACCCGCAAGCCCGAATACCTTGAGTTCGCCGAGTATATCATCAGCACCGGCGGCTGCAAGGACGGCAATCTTATCGACTGCGTTTTTGAGGGCAAGGCGCCCTACCTGTTCCCGGAACAGAAGGCTTACGAAACAATGAGCTTTTTCGAGGGTCTGCTGGCCTATTATGAGCTGACGGGCAAGGAATACTACCTTGACGCGGTGAGGAAGTTCACCGCCCTGCTCCTTGAGACAGACTACACCGTCATCGGCTCCTGCGGCTGCACCCATGAGCTGTTCGACAACTCTACCCTGGCTCAAACAAAATCCACTGACCAAATGATGCAGGAGACCTGCGTCACCGTCACCCTCATGCGTCTGCTCGCAAGGCTCTTCAGGATCACCGGCGAAAAAGAGCTGTTCGACGCCCTTCGCAAAAGCGCGCTCAACGCCCTTGCCGGGTCGCTCAACGTGAACGGCTTTGACCAGTACAGCAATGAGAAAAAGGAATATCTTCCCGGCATGGTCTTCGACAGCTATTCTCCCCTTTGCGACGGCAGCCGGGGCAGAGGTATCGGCGGCTTCAAACAGTTTGCGGACGGCTCCCACTTCGGCTGCTGCGCCTGTATTGCCTCCGCGGGCTTTGCCCTTTATCCGCTTATGTGCGTCACAGAGAACGGCGCCGAGCTCCGGGTGAACGACGTTGTCTGCGGCGAGTATATTTTTGCAAGACCTGAGGGGGAGGTCAAGCTCACCGTTTCCCCCGGCAGGATAAAGATTTCCGCTCCCGAAAGCCTCAGCTTTACCCTTTGCCTGACCGCCGGAGACGGCGCATTTTCCATACAGGGCGCAAAGGACGCCGTCCCTGAGCAGGACGGTTACCTGCGCTATGTCAACGCAAGGAACGGAGACGAGATCAGCTTTTCCGTCAGCAGCCTGTTAAAAGAGGAGCGCATCAACGGCAAGCTCTCCCTTAACTACGGTGGCTTTACCCTTGCCGCCGACGAAAGCAAGACCGCAGTCTACAAGCCCGGGGAAAGAACAAAGCTCTTACGGGACGGCAGCGGAGAAATTAAATACACCCTCCTGCCGCCGCAAACAGGGGAACAGCTCCGTCTGGGCGTGGAGACCGATAAGGGGCAGCTGATCCTCACGGACTACGCCGCCGCCGGGCAGGACGGCAAGAGCAGAGTCTCCGTCTGGTTCTGAGCCGTTTATAATACCAAGCGTAAAATAATACAAAAAGGGGTTGTCACACCAGCGACAGCCCCTTTGATTTTGCCTATCTTTTATACTTTTTGTATATTTTTTGGTATGCAATTATAAGACAGGGTATACCCCCGAGGCACCCGATCGCCATAAATATGCCGGCGGCTTCCATCCGGAACAGCCCAAAAACAGCGCTTATCCAAAAGACGCTTGAATAGACTATCCACATTATCCCGTTGGCTCTGTTGTAGGCCGGTATGTCCGAGATCTCACGCTCGCTGACCTCGCTGCCCGACCAGAACCACATGGGTTTTTCCCGTTTCATGGCATAGATCCCGATGCCGGTAAAAAACACGCTCACCGGGAGCATTATTATCAGCCAGATCACTCTTTCCATCTCGTTATCCTTTCAAATCTACAAAGGTTCAACACTTCAAGTATAGCACAAAAAGATGATCTGTCAATCTGCCCGCATTGCAGGGAGCTCCCTTCGCACCGGGAACGGCTGCCCCAAAAGTTCCGCAAAAAACAAAGACTGTTCTTATAACAGTACGCCAAAAGAGGAACGATCCGAAAATCGTCCCTCTTTTTTAGCAGCCGTTTATGCTCCGATGAGCTTTTAGTTCTTCACGGTATTCAGGGCTTTGTACAGGCCTGCCGCTATCGCTGCACCAGCAAGGGGAGCCGCGATAAAGATCCACACCTGAGCCAGAGCGTCCGTTCCGCCGTTGTAGACCAAATCGGACAAAGCCGTGGCAATGCTGCGCGCGGGGTTGACTGAAGTGCCCGTAAAGTTGATGCCCAGGAGATGGACAAGGGTCAGCGTCAGGCCGATAACAATGCCGGCTATCTTCCCTGTACCGGCCTTCTCATCCGTTACGTTCAGGATAGTATACACAAAGATGCAGGTCAGAACAGCCTCGACGATCAGCGCGCCGATAATGCCGCCGCCCGTCAGACCGTTGTCTCCGAAGCCCACAGCATAGTTGCAGGCGTTGCCCTGAGGAGTAATGTTTGCCATTTTGAAAATGCCGAACACAAGCAGCGCGCCCGCAGAGCCGCCGATGATCTGGCCGATGACGTAGGCGCAGAACTCCTTGCCGCTCATGCGCTTTGTGAGCAGACAGCCAAGAGAAACCGCCGGGTTTATGTGACAGCCGCTTACACGACCCACAGAATACGCCATTGCGACAATGGTGAGGCCGAAGGCCAGAGCGGTGGCAACAAGACTGCCGCCGGTGGCGCCTGCCACACCGCAAGCAATGAAAACAAGCGTAAATGTGCCGATACCTTCGGCAAGAACTTTTTTCGTCAGGTTCATAGTTGTTCCTCCCGTTTTTATTGATTTATTGGATTTGCCGGTTATATTTTACCACAAAAATTTCAAAAAATAAAGCGGGAGTTTGACGTTTCCTCCGTAATCTTCCCAACCGTTCCATTATTTACAGTCAGTTGTATGCGACTAAACAGCTTTTATCTCATCGTCGCTCAGGCCGCGCCGGCGGAGATATTTCTGCGCTCCAGCTTAAGGTCAAGGGTATCAACGGTCGTTACTTTTCCACGGCGCACAGACAGTATAAAAACTCATTAACGTTACCTATGATCGCCTGCGACGAGGCCTCCGCAAGCGCAAAGGATGGCGGCATTGCGGTGCCTCTTTTTATTTCCGGCTCACGCTTATGCTGTCGGTCAACGTCTTCAACGTTATTGGCGGCGGGGATCAATTTATTTCACATTACAGTTGCGGGATCGGGGCGTACATGGTATACTGTGTAAGAAGAATTGTTTGCGTTTACAAAACGTTATACGTTTTCGCTTTGTTTCCCGATCGCTTAGCGCCAATAACGCGATAAGCTTGATCCTTAACGGAGGTGTGTAAATGAACAGGCTCCAGGCAAATTTATGTCTGATCTGCGTAACGCTGTGCTGGTCAACGGAAGTGATCATCTTTTCCTGCATCCCGGACGGTATTTTGCCCTTTGCCACAACTGTGATCACGTCCGGAATTGCCTGCCTGATCTTGTTGACGTGCTTTTTCAAGCGGATCAGGCAGGAAATGGCGCGCAGCGGCAAAAAGCTTCTGCTTCGCTGTCTGATCCTCGGAGTTATAAAAACCGCCTATGATATTCTTTTTCTGTACGGCTTGAACTATTTTGACGTTTCCACCGGCGCGTTCACCTTTTGCATCACGGTCGTGGTGCTGCCCGTTATTCTGCTGACCATGAAAAGGAACGTAAGCAAAAAGACGTGGGCATCCGTCCTGCTCGTGTTGACCGGGATCGTCTGCGCCCTCGGCGGCACGCTCGTCAACGCGCAGTTTTTGGGGCTGCTGATAATGTTTGTCGGCTGCACGGTGCGCGCGTTCTTTATCGTCAAGCTCAATGAATACGCCAAAGAGCACGATCCGATGACGCTTTCCACCTGGATCAGCATTATCGGCACCGTGCTTGCCTTTGCCATCTGGGTCGTCCTTCAGCCTTCGACTTTTGCATCTATCCCGTGGTCCGGCACCGTGATCGCAAGCTTTTTCATCTACGCCTACTTCATTGTAGCGTTTGCGCAAACGTTGAACATCTTTGCGCAAAAAAGCGCGACAGCCACCGGCGCAACGATCATCTATTCGCTTGAAATCGTGTTTTCGCTGATCTGGAGCTACGTTTTGCCGGAGTCGCTGATCGACCGCATGACGCCTTCGCCGTACCACGTGGTCGGCGCCTTGTTCATCGTTGCGGGAAGCCTGATCGAAATATTGGAGTTTAAAAGCAGGAGGGTTCGGGTTGAAATCAAAGAATAAACGCTTTCACAAAGGTCTTCGGACTGCCGGGCTGTTTTTTGCTCTGGTCTTTGCATATCTGGTTTTGGCGATCCCGTTTCGGGTCATGACAGTCATTCCCGGCTTTACCGAAATCCGCCCCGTTCAACTGCTTAAGCCTGTGTACGGCGTCTTTTTCGGCATCCCGGGCTGTCTTGCGTTTGCATTCGGCAATCTTATCGGCGATTTGCTCGGCGACAGCCTGAGATGGTCGTCCATCGCGGGTTTTGCGGCAAATTTTGCCGGCCCGTTTGTCTTCTGGCTGTTTTGGAGCAGGCTTTCCAAAACGCCGTTTTCTCTGCGAACAGGAACTGATCTGCTCAAGCACCTTGTGACAACCGTAGTTTCGGCCTTCACGGAATCCCTGCTGATCACGCCGGTCGTGATGCTGGTATATGCCGACGTGGACGCCATGCTTTTCGCAATTACAGTCTTCCTCAACGGAACTGTTTTTCCGCTGCTCCTCGGCATTCCGCTGATGATCCTCATGCAGGAGGAATTTGGCTTTAGACCGTGTGCTAACCGTTATGCTCCCCTTTGATCGCCGTACATCTCCCTCGAGATTGCTGAAAAATTTATAAATCAGGCAAAAAACAACAGCCGGGCAACAGACTCTGAGGTCTTTGCCCGGCTGATTTTTTTACGGCGTCAGCTTGCAGCGCCGCCCCGAACCGAAGTTATGGCCGAAGCGGCTAAAAAAGGAATGTATCGGTCGATGAGGTTATCCGATTTTGTGACATTCCGATAAAACGGACTTTGTAAGTTTATCATCTTACGGCGCGGTAGATCTCAACAATGATGTTGTAGAGCTTTGTTCCGCGCAGGAACATCAGGAGTTTTTCAGCAAAACCCGGCTTGTGCTCTTCGGCGCGGAAGGTAAGCGGTTGTGTTCCGTCGTCAATAACAAGCGCCTGTGTAAGGCAAATTCCGCCCTCGCCTGAGATCTCGGCTCTGATATACCGGAAATCCTCGCTGCCTTTGACAGCGTCAAGATCCAAAACTATCGGGTCGGAGCCGACCCTGCTCTTCATGATTACTTTTCCGTTCGCGATCCACTGTATTTCTTCGGCGTTTTCAACAGTGACAGAAACCTTGTGTCCGTTTACCTTTACGCTGTTGAACATCGGATAAGGTATGCCTTTGCCTCTGACGTCGATATCCTCTTTGGGACCTATCTCATAAAAATCATTCCCGGGCAGACACTTGGACACGCAGAAGAAAGCGCCGGTCTGCATGGTCTTTTTAACTTCTTCCTGCGTATTCTCTTTCATCATAAAGACGCTGAAAGAGCTGTCGCAGTTCAAAAGCGAATGCGCGTCCGTGTTGCTGAAGCCGATGACCGTTCTGCCGTAAGGCAGGCAGTGCATAAGAAGCTGATCCCACAACACTCTGTCATAGCGCGTCACTGTATTGACCTCGTTGAGCACTTCTATTCCCAGACAGCTTTGATATTTCAGCAAAAGATTACCGTAAAAGCTGATCGTGTCCGGGTCTGTTACAACCTCCGGATGTCTGTTGGAATCAAGCACATCTCCGGGGTGGTTGATATGAGAAAGCCCGCCGTTGTCTTCCACAAATCTTAAGGCGTTTTCAATGCCGGCCTCGTTTTCGCCCACACGACCCAAAAGGTTCATTTTGTTGCTCCCCGTGTAATACCCGGCAAACCCGTTGCCGACGCCGGCGGGGAGAAAATATCCGTTTACATGGTTCTTTGAGAGCGTAAGATGGTTAAGCTCGTTCGCACCGGTGATGCAGGTCATGCCGTAACCCCTGTTGTTGTAAGCGCCGGAAGTGATGGCGCCGTACTCTTCATCGGTGAGAACACTCATCTTTTTGCCCAAAAAATACTGGTACCAATAGGGGAACACAAGCTCGGGCTTTTTGTTCCACTCAACTCCCGTAACCGCGTGGTCGCTGTTGGCAAGAAAATCATAGCCGAGAGAATAATATTCCTTGACCATTGTCGGGAGATCCTCATCGGCATCGCTCCAGGTCGTATGGGAATGCAGGACGCCCCTGTACGCGCCCCAGGCGTTGTCTCCGCTCCAAACGACATCCTCATACGGCGATACAATGGTATAGTCGGACTTAGCCGAAGCCATCGACCCGCCGAATACGCCGCACAGCATAATCACACTGATCATTACGCATAAAAACTTTTTCATGGGTCATTCTCCTCTGCTTTTCATCTCGATCTAACTATACCACAAAAAGCGCCCCTTCGCCACTGTTTTTTAATTTTGCAACACATCAATTGTAAGCCTGATTGCGGATGGGCGCAAACGAATTTTTCTGAAAAGTCAACAAAAACAGTTGCCAAAAAAGAAAATATATAGTAAAATTTATTAAACATATGTTGTATTACGTTTTTTATATTTTTTAGTGGAGGGATCCTGAATGAGCAAAAGGTTTAAAAAACTGTTTTCGTTTGTTTTGCTGTTTGCGGTGGTTTTTGCCGTCACCGTAATTTTCAGCCGCGAAATAAAAGCAAATTCTTTTGACACCAAGCCTCCCACAGGTCATATCACAAGTACAAACAATATTGCTGCGCAGCAGATGGTAACGTTATCTCTCTCCGATGACGCCGGCATTGCGGGCTATTACTGGGGACCTTCGACTTCGTATAACGAAAATCCCTTTACCTCCACCTCCGCCTCAAGCGTGAACGTGGTCGTAAATCAACCGGGGAAATATTTTCTTACTGTCAGAGATACCTCCGGCAAGCTTTCCGATGTCAAGACAATAGCCTTCTTCAAAACCGTGCTGAACGGAAACGGCTTCACCGCTCCCCTGCCCTATATTTTGACCGAAAGCGGAAGATCCTTTAATCTGCCCGGTGTGTCCAATAATAACGGAGTTTCCTTCCTGCAATGGAACACCTCCGCTAACGGAACCGGCGCTTCCTACGCCGCCGGTACAAACTTTACGGCAAACGGAAACATTACACTCTACGCTCAATGGGATGACAGCATTGCCCCTGGCTGTAATATCTTCAGCACAAATAACGTCGCTTCGGAACAGACCGTGACATTCTCTTTCTCCGACAACGCCGGCATCGCCGGATATTACTGGGGCACGTCCTCTTTATATTCGGAAAATCAATACACCGCCGCATCCGCCAACACGGTGAGCTTTTCCGTTGATCGGGACGGGACGTATTATCTTACGGCAAAGGATATTTACGGCAACTTTTCCGAGACCAGGTCGATCACCTTTTATTATACACTTTTGACTATAACAAACTACGGTGCTGTCACCTTTCCGGATGGCACTACGCCCATATATCCCAAGGTTCTGACTGAAAGCGGAAAATCTTTTGTTTTGCCCGAAGTCACAAACAGCAGAGGGCTTATTTTCAGTCACTGGATCCGGGCAGACGGAACTGCTGCGCCATATGCGGACCGTGCGCAGTATAAGGTCACCGGCAACAATGCTCTTGAAACCGTCTGGACAGATCCTATCGATCCTGCCTGTTCTTTATACCTTGCGAGAGAACCTTACAACACCACAACGTTAAGGCTGTCTTATTCTGACAACCTCGGTGTTGCCGGATATTACTTCGGCACTTCGCCTGTATATTCAGATAACCCATATAAACCCATTCCCAATGGGCCTGCTTACGAAGATGTGGATACGGAGGGAACGTATTACCTCACGGTCAAGGACTGGTACGACAACGTTTCCGAGACAAAATCATTGACCCTTTACAGACTTACCTTTGATACCACAGGAGGATTCTGGTATCCCCCAGAAGTTTTGTTACCCAACACATGGGAATACAGATTGCCTGAACCCACCAAGATCAACTGTTATTTTTCCACCTGGAACACAGCTCCCGACGGCAGCGGCACTTCCTACGCCGCCGGTACATACTTTAAGGTCCCCGGCAATATTACCCTATACGCCCAGTGGAACCAAGCTCCCGACCCTACCTGCTCAATAAAAAGCACCAATAACTGTGACTCATCTCAAACGCTGACATTCACTTTTTCCAACTATTCCATCATAGCCGGGTATTACTGGGGCACCTCCCCCTCATATCTGCAAAACCAATTCATCCCCATGACCGACTATGGGGCGACCACCGCCCGGGAAACCGTTACGGATGACGGGACCTATTACCTCACGGTCAAGGATACCTCCGATCACATTTCCGAGACAAAATCAATAACCTTCTACAAAACCAACCTTGAGACCAACGGCGGCACCTTGTCCTTTGGGTACATTCTGACAGAAAGCGGCAAGAGTTTTACTTTGCCCGTACCTCAAAAGACAAACTACTCGTTAGTCGAATGGAACACCGCCCCCGACGGCAGCGGAGCTTCATACTACTGCCAGGCACAATATCGTGCTGACGGCAACAAAACCCTTTATGCTCAATGGCTGCTGCGCTATTTTACGATCATTTATAACTATTCCTACAACGGCGGCACACGCTCAACACAAACAGGAGCGGTTTGTGCAGCAGGTTCGGAAGTTGACCTGACCCCCATAGCGTTCAGAAACGGCTGGGATTTTGTGGGCTGGAATACCGATCCCCACGCTACGACAGGGCTGACCTCATTAACAGTAGGCAACGATCATATTACACTGTACGCGATATTCCGTAAGATACCCGTCGTCACCTACAACTTTGCCGCTAACGGAGGAGAGGGCGTATCGGTGCAGCAAAACCCGGTCCACACCGGCGACCCGGTGGATCTGACTGTTACAGCGTACAAAGACGATTGGGATTTCCTCGGTTGGAATACCGACCCGGAAGCGCATACGGGACTATCTTCTTTCACCATGCCCGACGGGGACGTTACGCTGTACGCGATATACAAGAAAAATATTTGCGTCACGTTCGTTTTATACACCAATTATGGCAGTGAAAAATACGATTATTGGTCTTTTAACCTTATAGCGTATAACAACGAACAAGCAGCGGTTTCTCAGCCGTATTTTTATGAGTTTAACATACCGACGGGCTGGGATGTATTGGGCTGGACTACTTCCACCGCTCCGGACGTAGGCTCCCTCAGCGACTTGAAGGTCTCCGAGGATACAACGTTTTACTGTCTTTACAAAAGAGAGCTGACCCTTTCATACGACGCAAACGGCGGCTCCGCCCAGCCGGCGGCGCAGACCGGTATGCAGTACTGCAACAGCTATGATATTTCGATCATTAAAGACCCTGTCTTTACCCTTGCCGACAGCATTGAGAAGGAGGGAGCGACCTTTGACGGCTGGACAGAGGATCTGACAGGCGTAACGAGGTATAATTCGGGAGACACGATCACCATCTCTGAAGACACAACACTGTATGCTGCGTGGACTTCCGGCGGCACCATAAACATCAGGGCCGCCGACAAGGACGGCGAGCCGGCCGACGGCGCAACAATCGTTATATATGACAGCAATGCCGCCGTGATCCAAACCCTGACCACCGACGCAGACGGCGTATGCTTTATCGACAAAGCGGATGTTGAAAACGCCCGCACAATAACAGCATATAAACAGATCGGTGCGGCAAAAGGCGGAGCTGCCCGCGCCGCAGCGAGAGCAGCTTATGATAACGTTATCTATTCGCTGCGCGTCACGTTGGATACTATTACTTCCACCGGTAAATGGAGCAGAAAACAGTTTAATGGAACCGAGAGCATTTCATTGAAAATGTCAAGCCCGAAAATGATCATCAACTGCTCGGTGTCTTACTATATTGACAGCCGGACAGGAGATTATTATTCGGACATTCTGGAAGCCTTCAAATATATTAATCAATATCTGCAGAAAGCCACAGACGGATATGCTGAGCTGGGCAATGTGGCGATCTTTTCCACCACCGATCAGAACGCTTTTTATCAAAGAGATCCCGTCGTCGCAAAATGCGACGTTCAGATCAGACAGTATACCAGCGCCACTTGGGGATCGTCGGTCTGGCCAAACGCGTATATAAACGGTGCAAAACACGATTGGTTTTACGGTAATGAATATGAAAGAATTCAGATGCAAAAAATCTCTACAGGTAAAGACATTTCAACACATCCTTGGTCGTGGGCTAAAATCGTTGTACACGAAATGGGCCATTATATTTTCGGCTTTTATGATGAGTATTTAAATTTTATGAACAAAAAATGGTCCGATATCGGAAGACCTGAGGGCGCTCCGTGGAATTACGGCCTGATGGAATCTCAGTATACAGATATTGAAATGTCTGTACCGGGAGATTATCTTAACGTTCCAACAGATACGAAATTTCAGACCGAACAGTATTGGCATCATCATGAGTCTTGTTGGGAAACTTTTGATTGGATGTTTTACTTGACCGGACTGCACGTCTCCATACCCACCTCGGATCGCACATATGAGGAGATCACAAATACGGTTACCTTCTTTGACTGCCGGTCAACCGCGGGAGTACAGTCCTCCGGCGCCGCGGAACAGGCCGATACGGAGGCTCCCCTGTTTGTAATGCCGTATTTCAGCAACGGGTATCTTATTCTGAAAACCGACGAGGATATCGTCAGATGCACCGTTTCGGACTTCGGCAAGGAGAACACAGCGAATATACAGCTCAATAAAGTCGCAAACGGATATCAGGTCTCATTGGCGGAGCTGGACGAAGATAAACGGTTCCTCACCGTTGAAAGCGCAGACTGCGTCAACACCTTTGATCTGTATGACCTGCAGCTTTCAGCCGGAAACGGTTTCTCAAACAGGAACAATTCAATAATGCTCCTGAGCGAGACCGAACAGGATTGCGGCGTTATCATCTACAACAATTTCGCCGACAGCAGTCAGGCGACAACTCTTAGCAGAACTCTTGCGCTTAAGGTTGAAAACGGCAATGAGGTCATATTGATCGGAAGAGCCGGGTTTGATGGGCAGATCGACTACTCATCCCTTTCATGGTACAGGCTTGATAATGATACCTGGACAAAGATCACCAGTTCAACGTACATGGGCGAGTATTCGAGCCTTGAGACCAGATGCACCGTTACTCAGAGCGGCATATATGCTCTGATGGCCGAGAAGAAGACAGCCGATACGCCCTCCATGCCCTCCGGGCAGACATTCTTCACCGCAAGCTCTTACAGCGCAAAAGACGGCGGAATAAATATCAGCATCAGCTATCAAAACGAAAACGTAATGGGATACAGAGTCCTGTACAAAGCAAAGGACAACTCCGAAAATACCTCAACGATCATTTTGGAGCCGGAGCTTACCGTTAAAGCGGAGTCCCCCGATCAGTCATATGATATAAGCGTTTGGGCTATACTCAACAACGGTACGGAATTAAGTCTGGGCGAGACCCAAACGGTCGTATCCGGCGAATATTATCAGGAAGGAAGCTGTATTCCTTTCAGGTGGGTAGTCAAATACGATCTTCAGGAACAGGAAAATGAGATCGTTGACGATAAAGATTTCGACGGAGACGGTTTTACAAACCTGCAGGAATACAGAAACGGTACGGATCCGACCGCCGCGGATATAACGATCCTCAAGCTCCACTCCGTGACCCTCAAAGATTTTAAGCTCAAGTTCAATTCCACCAAAAAGCCGGAGCCGAAGATCGTCGCGGACAGCGGAGTAAAATACACCGTAAGTTATACTTCCTCCGATCCGGACGTGGCAATGATCGATAAATACGGAACGATATACGGCGACAAACCCGGCACGGCGGAAATAAAGGTCACCGTCACCGACCAGTACGGCAACACAGTCACCGATACCTGTACGGTAACCGTCAGATATACCCTGCTCCAGTGGATACTCAAGATACTGCATTTCGGTTGGTTCTGGTACTAAACGAAATTTGCGGCGCAATTTTCTGAATGAAGGCCGGAAAATGAATATTTGATAAAGAATAATTGCTTTATGGTCGTTGACTAACCATAAAACATCCCTCGGCATTAGAAGAACGGTGCCTTAAAATATCGGCAGCAGTTATGAGTGTTTCGTCAACGTGCGAAACACTCATAACCCGGCGAAGCCGATCTTAACCCCCGCAGGGGTCATAACGTTTCGCGAAGCGGAACAGGATCAAGTGAAATATTTCGCTGCGCTCAATGTGAAATAATTTGCCTGCGCAAATTGTGAAATTTTGCGTAAAGCCGCAAAGTGAAATAAAATAAATCCACCCGCGCCCGCAGGCATTTCACACGCCCCAGGCGTATTTCACGTCCGCAGGACATTTCACAAATCCACAAAGTGGATTTATTTCGTTAAAAAAAGAGACTTGCCAAAGCAAGTCTCTTTTTTCTGTAAGTAGTGACCTTTTTTAATAAAAGATGCACACCCTAAAATGCCGCATCGTTAAAAAGTATGGGGGTGTGCATACAGCTCCTTTCATCAGTACACAAGGTGTTTTCCGGTTAAAACAAGGCTATTAATGTCATCATATGCGTTTTCCAAACGCTCCTGATGATATTGAAAATAACCGTCGTAAATTTCTTCGGTAACGCCCTTTTCATCCCATTCACGAAAGACGTCGCCGGTAGACCGTCCGTACTTATCGGCATAGCGTTCAATCAAAAAAAGGAAAAACTTCATTTCTTCCGTCATATCACTCGCTCCTTAAATACACCGAATTACGGGGATCCCCCGTAATCCTTTCCGCTTCCCACATATCAAAGATCGCACGTTCGGAGAATTCCCACATCGCCATGTCCGCGTTTTCCAGCATTTGGTGCGTTTCTGAAGTCAAAAAGGCTCTTGCGGCACTCATCTGATCCAACCCGTATTTATCCATGATGCGTTGAATCACTTTTTTATTATAATAGTCGAGAGAAAAGCTTTCTATCCTTGTCATACCAAAACAGCCTCCGTACAATGAAGAAGCGCAATCGTTTTTTCAGATTTGAAGGTATACTGATCTTTCAGTTTTTGCGGAAGAAGCCGTTTGATCGTCTCCTCTTCATCATACATTCCGTCGAGAAAAAGATCAATGACAGGCGCCGTCTGATCGTTTGCAACCGGACCTATAATGAGATCCGCATCTTCAGAATCCGACTGTCCGATTCTGTTTTTTACAACGAACCGAAGCCACTCCGAATTTGGAGCATCAAAACGCAGAACTTTCAGTTCCCGCAGATCCGCATCGTTGATTTCGTATACGCTGACGTAAGAATTGCTTTGATGAAGCCGCAGCGCGGTTCTTTTTGCCCATTTTGCCGCCTGTTCAAAATCGCTTGTCGTATAAAACCTTTTCCGAAATCAAGGTCTCTTTGTATCTTCAAAAGTCTCGGCTCTCTGACCTCCACATTGCTTCCGTGGTATAATTTCATACGATAACCACCTCTCCTGCTCAAACCTCTTTTGGAATAGAACTATGCCTTCTCTTTATTCATAAAGAGATAAACAGAGATTATATATTTCCGACGAAACATTCCTCCTGCGCCCGTTCGGCAATAGCTCAAAAAAGCGGGCCGAAAACCTCTGTTTAAATTTTACCTCTAACAGCAGGGATTGTCAAGAAACACATAGTTAAAAAAATACAGGAGTAAGAGCCAATATCAAGTATGGTTTTTCCGGCAAGTGTTTCCCTGTTGCCAAGAATATCAAGATTGCATTTTCGTATATTTCATATTCAGCAAATTCGAGTACGAGTCCATAAGGGGGGAGCACTTTTGTTACGTCTTCGCGGCGTGAAGAAACGCAAAAAGCACACTGAAAAAGTGTGAAAAGACGAAAAACAACGATCGACGCATCTTGTGTAGTTACAAGACGCGCCGGTCGTTTTGTTATGCACAGAATCCTTTTGAGGACTGTTTTTTGCTCATCCGCCGATCCATTCGGAGTCGGTCGGGCGAGCCATGGACTTCACCTGATTGAAGCTGCTCACACATCCACCGTAGTACAGATTCTTCTTATAGTCGTTGTAGAATATGCGTTCCATGCCGTTGGCATCGGTATAGCGGATGTAAGCTCTGGCAGCAATCTTTTGATCCTTTTTATCGGCGTCATCGCCCTCGTAGGTTACAATGAGTGTATAAAGCCGATAGTCGTCGAAGTTCTGATGGTCATTTTTAATGCTGCCTGTGCCTTTTGTGCAGTTTACATTCGTTACATATGCAAAATCGTTGTCGGCGGTAAGATCTTTGCGCGCTAATACCCTATGACCGTTTGCATCTGTTTCAAACCTTTTGCCGTTATCATCAAGTCCTGTCGTATCAACGCCGTTCACATTTCTGCCATTATATTGCAGCTTATATTTTGTGAGGTCAGATACATTATAGTTCCCGGTAAAGGTTTTGATATTCTCCTCGGTCGCTACAACATAACCGTACTCAACACCGGAACCGGAAAGATCACCGATCGCGGAGAGCAAATCCTCACTCATCGAAGTGATAAATCTCATGCCTCCGGGTGATGTTTCGGTTTCATTGTCGTTGTAGTTGGAGTCGTTCAAATCCGGATCACGAACCTGAACGCCCACAAGACCGAAGCCGCGTATACCGGCGGTGCCGTAGTTGTAGGTATCCTCGCTATCCTTTGACGCTATCTTGCCAACCTCAATCCACTGGGCATAGAGGTGATAATCCGCAGGATTCTCCGCAGCCGATCTGGGATATGCGTCGCTGCCAAAGTTCGCGGGGATTGTCGCGCCATCTGCGGAAGCGGTATAGCCGGCCGCGTGATACCAGCCCTTAAATACATACTCGTCGCCGGCAAAGCTCGGGATATCATAGAAGTGTTCAATCTTATTTCCCGACGCCAGATCGGCGGGTCCGTAGACCTTGAATATCTCGTCATCATGACCCGGCTGGTTCTCGTGGAAGACGATCTTATAAGCAGGCTCGTCAACCATCTCCACATAGTTCACAGGCTTATTATTGACCTTGTTGATACCCTCAACGTCGATGGAGAAGGGAATATCCGCCGCGACCTTGTAGTAGTCGTTGTTTGGGGTGCTGACTTCGCGCAGTACATAGTCGCCCGGAACAAGGTCGAAGGACATGACATCGGCAGTGGACGTGATGTTATCTATCAGCACCTGAGACTTGTCACTGCTGAGTATCTGCAGCAAAGCTCCCGCAAGCCCGTCGCCGTTTGCGTTGACCTTCTTGATTTTCGCCTGCGTATTGGTGACATAGTGATAGGTGGTATCACTCGGGATATTCAGACTCCCGCCGTTCGCGGAGGTGACGTAAGCCGTGTTATCGATCTCATAGCCGTTCGTGGCGTCGGTCACGGTAGCAGGCAAGATGATCGTCATTGTTTCGCCTGGATCAAGCTGGGCTATCGTCGCTGTAAACTTATCTCTTCCGCTTGCCTGCGGATCGATACTATAGGTTATACCTGCGGCGCTGTTGATAGATACCGGAGCATCGTCACCCTTACTCACCTTTGGGATACTGTTGACCTTGAGCTTTGCGTCAAGCAGATCCTCCACCACGATATTACGGATCGGAACATACGAATCGGGATTGGTGATAATGAGACTGTAATCTATAGTACTGCCGTTAACTGCACCTGCGCGGTTATCAGGAGCTTTACCCGATTCCGGGAACGATTTCTTGCTGATTAAAGGATCGGCGTAATGCAACGTCAAACCGGTGATCGCTCTGCTGGAGTTCGGCTGGCCGCCGACCAACGCCTTTACGATCGCCTCATTGTAGGTAACAAGATCATTATTGTCGCTTGTTTCCGGCGAATGCATACTGACGTTGAAGGACAGCGCTTTCCTTGCCGGGAGGGTGAAGTTCCCACCGTTGGAAGCAGTTCTGCAATCGATGGCAATCGCCTTGATCGTTGTCTTGTCAGAAGGCACTGTGGCACTCCAGTTTTCCGGATGATTGACAAGATCAAGATCTTCGGGCGTGACCGTACCGTCCTTTACAAGGTAATACACCTTCGGCTCACAGGTGATCAGATTTCCGGAGACCGAGCTTATATCCTCCATATTCTGAATAGCAGAAACATTGACAGATTCAAAAGTCCCCCGCCATTCGCAGTTGGAACCGTTATAGCTGTTTTCTATGACATCATAGATGACGATATTGCCGGCTTCGCTCTCGCCGTCCGAGAATGTGACGTTATAGGAATAGTCGGAGGAAAGGCCTACCGTCTTATCCTCGATCATAAAGACGCCCTCGGCCTTGACTGAGCTGCTGAAGCCGGTCACGTACTGGGAAGGCAGTTTGCAGTGCGTTGCGTCGCTGGCGTATGCGGTAAACTCTTTATCGGCGTCGTTGATGCTCTTATAGTAGGGAATAACCTTCTGATCCAGACTGGAGAGCGAGCTGTTCCTCGAGACGGGAACGGTCTGGTTCTCCGTCGTATCGGTAAAGCTGACGTAGTTCATCTGGGTCGTGCCGTTCGCGATGACGTTCGACATCGTCGTCTTCATCTTGTAATAGACATTGAAGCCGTTGACCGCATTCGTAAAACTCTGGGGCAAGGTATCCGGCACACCGGTAATGGCGACTTTCATCATCGTGCGTCCCGAGCCCTCCCAGTTCTCGATGAACTCTACGGAATAGAGGCTTGATGGGAATTTGTTTTTGCTGGTGTTCGGGTCATTATAGGTATGCGGGCTCGCGGAGTTCGTGGTATTCTTTTCTTTCCTTGCCGTGACAAATACCGTACTCTTATCAACGGTAAAGTTGTACGGAAGGAGGTCATAGAATACGCCTGACTGCATCAGCTTGACAGAGCCTGCGCGGTTGAGCCCCCATGCGGAAATCAATACGGGGAATTCCTGTGTTCCCGCCTGACTGTCAACATAATAGTAATCGTTTCCCTGGCTGTCCTTTTTATCTTCGGCGCATTTCTTTGTCACATAGAGATAGCTCTCGTCCGTCTTGAGCTCATAGGAGCAGATCTGCGCGCCGCCCTGATCCAGCCGCTTGGAATCCACGGGTTCTTCCCCGTCAACGCTCAGCGTGGCGTTGTTCTTGATCAGGGTGTTCACATTGCTCAGCATATTGTCCTGAACGAAAGTAAACACCTTGTTGGTCGAGCGGAGGAAGAGCGTCGGGCAGATCATCATCTTTGTCGTATAGAAGTCCGACTTGTGGATGATCCGATAACCCGCCGTCCTCTCGGGCAGCGTGACGCCGCTCGCTACAGCTGCGCCGTAATCCGCCAGCTCGTTGTTCTCTGTGTCAGGCTCGTGGAAGTCGGCTGCCGTGAGGGTCTTGAAAAGTCTGAAACCGTCCTCGTTCTCACCCCTGATCCAGATCTCTACGTCGCCGTAATCACGGATCGCGCTGTGCACATAGGGTTCCGACCAATCGCCGTTGACCTGAATCGCGTCGTACTCGGTGAGATAGATATCGAGCCCGGTAAAGGAATAGTCAGAGTCGGAGAGCGTGACGTTGCTCGCGCAATCCCAGTTATACCTGTCGTTTCCGGATACCGAGGACATGACGACATCGCCGTGTCCCTTTGCTCCGTCGGTGATCCAGATCTCACGCTCGGCTACAGAGTAGGTCTTGGAAGCGGGATGCCAGACTTTATCCGGATCGCTGTTCGCACGTTCCTCATACTCGATTTCAAATTTCAGATCGTTGACGCCGGAACGGTTGAGAATGAGCTCGGTACCGCCGCTCTTGATGCGGTCTGCGCCGCCCTCATAGCTGAGGATCTTCTTCTCGAACAAACGGCCGGGACCGGCGGGGATCAGGTAAACGCCGTCCTCTCTGCTCACGCGGAACTGCTGCTGATAGCCCGAGATCGACTCGACGTTCAGTACCGCCTCGTTATATACGGTCTTCCAGCCCGAATCCGTCGTCTTGCGCGGATGCTTGGTCACAACAGTCGTATGGTAAGTACCGGGGTTCATATAGTTCGTTGCGGAATACTTGGAATCGTAGGTAGTCATGATGACCGAACCGTCATGGACGGTATCCTCGCTCCATGTAAACTTGAACTGCTGGCTGTTTTTGCTGTCGAAGCTCGCTGTCAGATCCCAGACGACATAGAAGTACTGGTTCGCATCCTGCGGAGCAGGTCCCCATGCATTCTCCTGCCACTCGAAGTAGACCGTGCTTCTGGTCTTGGAGGTAGAGGCGCTGAGCCGGGTGTGGACCTCAAGACTGAGCTCCTCTTGATCGTCGGTATCAAGGGAATCGGTCAGATTACCGTTTGTGTTCCTATCGACCTGAATCGTTACGGGGAAAGTATTCGTATAATAGTCTCCGCCGTAGTAGCCGTTCTCGTCTATGTAACCGCCGTTTATTTTGCGCAGATCCGACGGCTCGAGCCGATAGTCTATCTGGAACACCTGATCATTGAACGCGGAGTTCTGATGGATCTTTTCATTGTTGGTTATGATATAGTAATCGGGGTCAGTATCGGAATAAATGAAGTGGCAGTCAGCCGTATCGGTCTTGCTCAAGCCGTTGGCGATATTATTGCTGCCGACCTTTTGACCGTCCTTCGTCGTAAAGATATACTTCGGAACCTTGATCTTGACGGAGCCGACAGGCAACTCCCTGTTGTCCTTCGCCGCCACTACCTTGTCGAAGGCAAAGCGGATATAAACGGTGGCGGAAAGCGCAGCGTTGCCGTTCGTGGGAGTGATGATGAGGTTGTCCCCGATGCTCGTCGCATATTCGTTGGATAGAGTTCCCCACTTGACCGTGTATTTATATAGATCATCATCGACTGTCGTATAATTATCGTCAGCCGAAATCCACTTTGCATAATAGGTCGTGTCACTTGTGATGGGGGTCGTCAGGGTAAGCGCTGTGTGCTCTGTGTCGTTGAGATCAGAATACCAACCGTCGAGGATATAACCGCCGGAGCGGTTCGCGCCGGGCAGATACTTGACACAGCCGCCGCTGTAAACCGACATTGTCTCGTCAGACGGCAGATAGAGCGTACCTTCGCCCGCGTCAAAATTGACCGTAATATTCTTTGCCGCCCAATGGGCATAGAGATCGCAGTTACCCTCGGGCACAAAGGTATAATCCTTCTTCTCGCCTCCGCTTGCCGCAGTGTACCAGCCGAGGAATTCATAGGCCGTGCTTCCGACCGCCTTGGCGGGCACAGGGAGCTCCTCGACCTTGTTGCCGGCGTAGACTCTTATCCTGTAATACTCGGTGTCATTTTTCGTAGCCAGATAGGTGCTTGACAGTGAGCCGCCGACTGTATTCAGGGTAACCTCATAAACATTTTTGGTCGCCCAGTGAGCCTCGACGATCTTGCCCTGACTCATATCTATCGTGTAGGTATCGTGTGTCTTCAGATACTCCGTGATATTGGTCCCGTTGAAGTACCAGCCCTCGAAATCATCGTCATTCTTGAAAGTCGGAAGGGTCGGGATCGTGCTGGACGGATTTTCCTGTGCATAGGTATCGCTTGCCACGACGTATTGATCGCTACTCTGGATAGGATAATTGCCGAAAGTCTCATAAACGCCGCCGTTCGTTTCAAATACGGGCTGATAGCCCCAGCGGGCGTAGTATGTTTTATTCTCTGTGGCTGTTTTATCCGACGCGGAGGCGATCGACGTGCCGCCGTTGTCGGCAGCAGAAGTGATCTCGTTGCCCCAGTCATCACCGGTACCGTCCTTTGTGTACCAGCTGATCAGTACCGCGTTATCGTTGATGGGCGTCGGGATGACACCGTAGTTCTGGTTGTATTTGTACTGGCGGATAACCGTATCCGAGATCCCCGACTTTGTCTCGAAATGTCCGCCGTTGGCGTCAAAGACCACGACCGGATTCTCGTGCCAATGCGCGTACAGCGTATCATACTGCGTGTTGACCTCCGTCGTTTCCCCGATCCTTGTGCCGCCCGTTGCTGCGGTCCACCAGCCGTCAAAGGTATAGCCGTTGCGGGTCGCCTCGGCAAGGTCGCCGTAATAGGTCTTCTCTCCGGTCACCATGGTATAGGTCTTATCGGGCATGGAGGGTGCGCCATCGTAGTTGGCGTCGAAGTGAAGAACCAGATCCGGCTTGTGCCACTGAGCGTAGAGGGTGACCGTCGCGCCGTCCACGGTGGAGAGTCTGGCGACGGATTCATTCGCCGCATACTCGTCGCCGGAGCCGTTGGGACGGGTGTTCCAGCCGGAGAGGACATAGCCGCTGCGCGTGAACATCGAATTATTCAATTCAAAGTATTCGGAATAAGGCAGGTTCTCCTTGGCGG
>CAMOTT010000012.1 GCA_946626015.1 uncultured Clostridia bacterium
ACGATCGATGCGGGGAGCGAGGTCAGTGTGTTTGTGTCCATGCCGTTAAGGAAACCTGCAAAGCCGCCGACAAAATCATTGCCGGTCAAAGACAGATCGGAGATCGAAATGCCGTAAAACTCCGCCGTCGTGCTCGAATCGGTGGAACCGCCGACCAGACCTCCAACAAAATCGCTGGAAGCTGCGGTAATAACTGCGGAATTCAGGGAAACGTTGCTGAATTTTATGCCGCCCAGGGAATTGCCCACCAGTGCTCCGGTATAGTTGCCGCCGTTAACGATAACATTTTCAAAGATAAGGTTTTCAAATGTGACCGGAGAACTTTCCGTTCCCGAAGTATAAGCAAACAGACCGGTAGCCGAATTCGACAGCGCAGTGTTAGTTGTTATGCTTAAATTGCTTATTGTATATCTTTCGCCGTTGGCTCCCAGATCACCTACAAAATTGCCGGTAAAGGGGACGGCAAATCCGGTGCTGGGGTTTATTGCCAGAATAGACTCAACGGTATAACCGCTCATATCGATATCGTCCATGATCTTGAAGGACTTGACCGTATAATCGGTGTGTCCGGCAACCTTTGAGTTGGCATAGTCGGAGATCATATACAGCAGATCCGCCGCGTTATTTATCTCGATAAAGCCATTGACCT
Organism: uncultured Clostridia bacterium; assembly: GCA_946626015.1. Lineage (GTDB taxonomy): Bacteria > Bacillota > Clostridia > Oscillospirales > Acutalibacteraceae > JAAZFZ01. The sequence continues at coordinate 650 of CAMOTT010000012.1, forward strand.
CGGCAAGACCTGAGATGATGTTGAGCCTTGCGACCAGTCCGGTTTTGGGATGGACTATCTTGACCTGTGAATCCGGATTTTCGCGAAGCGCCCTCAAGGGTATAGTGATCGAACCGGCGGAAAGGGAAACGGTGCCCCTTACCACTTTTGCCTCGTCAACGGTGATCGTAAAATCCGAAAGAACGGCGCCGCTGAAAGCGTTGACCGTGGGAACATCTATCGAGAAGCTACTCTCCGTCTGCTGATTTACAGTACCGAAATCATCGGCGAATTTCCACATATGGAAATTATTAAGCTGATGGCTCTGTGCGTCAATGGGTTCCTTCGCGCCCTGAAGCGTATCGTTGATGCTCCAAATATTGTTGAGCAGAGCGCCGCCGTTTGAGCTGTACTGACCGATGACAATATGACAACGGTTCTGAGAAGGCTCGATCTTACCGGTAGCATAGCAGTTGCTTACCCTGCCGTATGCAGAGTTTTTCTCAAGGTAACCGATAAGGCTGGCAAGAATATCAGGAGCATAGTTTGTCTGAGTGAAAATCGATGAACTGGAACCGCAGTTGTCCATAATGAGGTCGTTTGCGGTCACTCTTGCAGCCATACCTCCGAAGTAACTCAGGGAGGTTCCGTTGATCCTGATAGGAACGCTTGTAAAACAATTGTAAAGATAGGCGCCGCCCTTTATCTCATTCATAAATGCGCCTACGGTGTTCCTGGTGGCAATGATCTCAGCCGAAGCCGCTCTGTTAAAGGTAACGTCCGTAAAGGTAACATCTGCACAGGAACCAAAGACAGCGGTATTGGTAATGCTGCTGTTTAGTATTACCGTTATATCATGTATATAGCCGTACTCTCTTGAACCTGCGATCCACGCGGACTCATTGCTCGCCGTAAGGCTCTCGGACCTTGAACCGAACACTTTTGTGAAGAGGGGCTGGGAGACTGTAAGGGTATTACTGTTGCCGTTGATCACGCCAAAGAACTTGATCGGGCTCCAGGATGAGGATGCGGTGATGTTTGCGTTGAGCTTAAACTTTGAGAAAGGAGCGTACTTTACAAAATTGAACTCCTCGCTGTTTGAGATAACAATGTACCCTGATTCGGTGTGAGCCGAAGGATAGAGTACGGGAACTTTGAACTTATATTCAAATGAAACGCCTGAAGTTGAACCGATATTGGCTGCCATAGTCACAGAGGAGGTGACCAGCAAATTACCGGCTGCACCGATTGAGTTCGAAGTCAGGGTAACAGATGAGGTCGAATTTGAAAGGGAAATTCCGGAAGTTCCGGACTCAAGATAAGCCGCCGGCGTGTCTGTGGTAAAGTTAAAAGCCGGAAGGATATATGAGTTTACGCTTGAAAGGGCAGGGGTCAGATCAGCTTTGCTGACGATAGATGAGCCGCCATTGAGGACTATTGCCTTTGTTTCGCTCGAAATATCCCCGTTGAATGCATCCGCATAACTCTCGCAGGGGAAGCTTCTGCCCGCAACGGTGGCGTCAAAATAACAGTTTGTAATAAGAGCGGGAGCACCGCCTCTGCCTATAAGTGCGCCGATATCCGCATGGGACTGGGGAAGAGATACAAAGGCAAAGGAGTTGCTCAGTGTGCCTGTAGTGGTGGAGGTTGCCTGACCTACCAAACCGCCGGCCGTCATATAAGTACTGGCGGTACCGGAATCCACAACGTTACCCGTGGCAACACAGCCAACTATGCTTCCTGAATTTTTGCCGATAATGCCGCCGAAGCCGAAAACGGTCCTAGTAACGTCATCGTTTTCAATAAATGCTCCAATGTCGATGGCGCTGGAGGAGGTTACCGTACCCGACGCCATATTCTCACCCACAACTCCGCCGAAGATGTGAGAACCGTACATATTGAAGGCGGATCTGGTGATAGTATCGTCAACGGTGAATGAGCCTTTTATTACGGTATTGACAACGGAACCGGCATTTATTCCCACTGCGCCGCCGACCACGTCGCCGTATGCTATGTTATTGATTACAGGGTGATCCGGATCCGCGCCGGCAAGGTCTACCTGACAGCCGGTAATCAGGGATGAGGAACCCGTATTGCTGCCCGCGATACCGCCAACGTACTTGGCTGCGTCCGTAGCGGCCTCGGCCTTTTTGGCAACTTTTATTCCGCCAAGGGAAACGTTCCTGATGGTTCCCCTGTTCTGGCCGGCAACGATACCGATATACCTTGCGTTGCCCTCGAATTCAACTCTTGAACTTGAAACAGCACAATTTTCAATGGTTCCGGCGTTGTCACCGGCAATGATAGCCGTGCCTCTGTAAATGGGATAACCAAGAATAGACTGGTAATCCGTTGTAGCAGAGGGAGCGCCGATGGTAACAACATTCTCGTTAAAAGTACAATTTGAGATCGTGCCTTCATTCTGGATAGCAAACACAGCGCTGTTGAAAGCGTTTGTGTATGTGGTTGTAACTCTGCCGCCGCTGACGGTAAGATTGGTTATTGTTGACGAGGGGTTGATATAACCGAAAATAGCCGCCGTCATTGAACTGCTGTTTGACTCAGTGAAATTAAGGAGCTTTTTGCCGTTGCCGTCAATGTGGAAGAAAATGTTTGAAGCGCTGGAGCCGGCAGCAGCGATCCTGCTCTTGCTGGCGGAAATCAAAACGCCTGATATACCGCTGTAATCCGATGATGCTGTCGAAAATGTGGTGACACTTGAAAGATTGATATCCGCCATAAGCTTGAAATATTTATCGCTTCTGGTAGAATCATTTACAATACTCTGTATACCAAGGAAATCTTCAACTGACCAGACAGTATAGGGATCAGCCTGCGTACCGGTACCGGACTGCCATTGGTCATATCCGGCATCCTGAGTGCTTACCTTGCCGCCTGAAACGGACATTTTGGGGGCGTTGTTTGTCAAAGAACCGCCGCTCTTGGTGACTTTTGCCGTATCATCTGAGACTGATACAGACGACGCATCAGACGATGCCTTTGCAGCAACGTCTGACTGGGTGACCGCCAATGATGTAATTCCCGTAGAAGACAGGAGCATAGACGCAGAAAGCAGCGCCACTGCCACCCTTTTTATCAATTTGTTGCTCATTGTAAGTCAACCTCCAAAATAATGAATTGGGAAATTGCTCCGGTAATATCTCAGTTCTTACCGGTTTCCCGGGGTTCGAAGCAAAACCTGAAGCGGTTTATTTATTGTCTGCCTGTGAAGCTTTTTGCTTTGCAAGCTTTTCTTTTTCCTTCTGCTTCTGGATAGCGGCCTTTTCCTTGGCTGCCTGAGCAGCTTTCTCTTTAGCTAAACGCTCTTTCTCTTTTTGCTTTTCCTTAGCTGCCTTTTCCTTCTCGGCCTGTAAAGCTTTCTGCTTTGCAAGCTTTTCTTTTTCCTTCTGCCTCTGGATGGCGGCCTTCTCCTTGGCTGCCTGGGCAACTTTCTCCCTTGCTAAGCGTTCTTTCTCTTTTTGCTTTGCTTTAGCTTCCTTTTCTTTCTCGGCCTGTAAAGCTTTCTGCTTTGCAAGCTTTTCTTTTTCTTTCTGCCTCTGGATGGCGGCCTTTGCTTTGGCTGCCTGAACTGCTTTCTCTTTAGCTATGCGCTCTTTTTCACGCTGCTTTTCTCTTGCAAGCTTTTCTTTTTCGGCCTGCTTTGCCTTTTCTGCTGCAATGCGGGCTCTCTCTTTTTCTCTTGCGGCTGCGGCCTTTGCCTTCTCAGCCTGTAAAGCCTTTTCCCTTGCAGCTTTCTCTTTTTCACGCTGCGCAGCCTTTGCAGCCTTTTCCTTCTCTTTCTTTGCGAGGAGAAGCTCCTGCTCCTTGAGCTTTCGCTGTTTTTCAAGCTCAGCGGCCTTGCGCTTCTTCTCCTCCTCAAGAGCCTTTTGCTTTGCTGCCCTTTCTTTTTCTTTCTGGATCCTTGCTCTTTCTTTCTCTTTTGCAAGTCTTTCAGCCTCAAGCGCTTTTTGCTTTGCAAGGCGCTGACGCTCTCTCTCCTTGGCAGCCTTTGCTTTGGCAAGAGCCAGTTCTTTTTCTTTCTTGGCCTTTGCGCGAGCCTTTTCTTTGGCTATGCGCTCTTTCTCCAGAGCCTTTTCTCTGGCGATCTTTGCAAGCTCACGCTCGCGTTTACGCTTCTCGATATCCTTCTTGCGCTGGATCTCTGCCTTGATCTTAGCCTCAATAGCTGCCTTGCGTTCCTTTTCGGAGTTGAGTGCTCTGGCGATGGCAGCCTTGATCCTCTCTTCGCCGGCGATCTTCTTCTTGGTCTGACGTTTGAGTTCGTTAAGGAAAATCTTTCTGATCTCGACCTCATCCATATCGTAGTTGGTGACTATCTCCTCAACCACTCTCTTGATCATCTTGGGTTTGATCCTGCGGTTCCTCTTGTTGCCGCCCTTACCCTTCTTGACCTCATCCATCAACTCCTCCAGTTTATCCCTTGCCATGGAGTTGCCCTTGAGCATCATATAGTTGACGCCCACCAGCTTGAAGAGGTTGTCTCTGTAGTCATCGCTGACCATATCGTTGGATTCGTTGGAAATGATCTCGTAACCTACCTCGTTGTAGGCGGAGATAAACTGCCACAAAGCAAGGCACGCCTTGAAGTTGGGGTCCTTGCTTATGACGTTTGTGCGCATGATGGGGGGGCGAACAGGGGTACAGTTCCTCAGTTCATTGATGAATGAGGAATGGGCAAATTCGTTTACGATCCTCTTTATTCTCTCAATTCTCTGGAAGGCTGACGCCGATTTTGGATCGTCTATATGATCGTCTGTTCTTTCGTTTATTGTTTGTGCGGAAATTTCAAGCTTATAATTGATCTTTTCGTGTCCGCTGACAAATTCGCTGTTCATTTTAAGGGAGGACATTTCTTCATCGTTTGCCATATTGAACAGGACGTTGTATCTGTCGTCAATGAAACGCTGAAGATTGCGAAGGAGGGTAAAGATAAATCTGTTTTCGTAGATCTCAAAGCTCTCCTCACGGAAAACGTTGAGGATGGAAGTGGGGGTAACAGTATCCCCTTCCACGCGGGCGATCATATTGGTGTGCTGCGCCAAATGGCGAACTGATTCCGCGGTGATCTTTCTCGCGCGCTCGATGGGAACGATCTCTTCTTCCTGAACAATGAACTTACGGGGGTTTCTGATGATGGTGTCAAGAGGGATAATACAAGCCTCTATTGCATCGACCCAGCGCAGATCGATCTTCTTCTCAAAGTACCTGTTGAACAGGGAGAATTCGTTTTTGCCGCGCTCAGTATCATCAAGAATTTTCTGATAGAAAGGCTCTCCGGCATAGATTTCGCTAATGTCGGCTCTAAATTCATTGTATAATTCAGCAACAGATTTCGCCATGGTAACTGTCCTTCCTTCAAGTAATGGGATAAAACGAAGGGTTCATCAGATGAGCTTCTGGAGTCTTTCAAGGTATTCCTTGGATTCTCTCATGTTTGACTTACCGAAGTTCTTGTTGAGGTAGGTGATAAGTCCGCCGATCTCATCACGGATGAATGAAAGGTTCAGGGACTCGAACTTACGGAGGATCTTGTGGCAGAGAACGAAGTCCAGACCATCGATCTCTGTGCCGCCGCAGCCGACATATGCGGGAACGAAGTCCTCCAACTGCTTAACGATACGGTTACCGAAAGCCAAACGGAAGTGCTCGATAACATAATCGTCCAGCTCTGCCAGCTTGCGAAGGCTCTCCTCGGAGACCTTATATTTAACTTTACACTCGGCAAACATAGCCTCAAGGTGCTTGTAGCTGAGGGCAAGGTTGTCGGTCCAGGGAGCCTCAAAGTACTTACCCTTTGTATTTATGTCGATGGGGATAGCACGGTCGTAAACCTTATCTGTAACGGCGAATGTGGAGTCGTCGTTGTTGATGGTGCCAATGTACCACATATTATCAGGGAGCTTAAGTTTGCCGTCGAAGAGGTGCTTGGGGTCTGTGGGCCAAACTGAGGGAACAAGGCTGACAACCCACTCATCACGGCTGGGCATTTCCAGAATTGAAAGGAGCTCAGCGAAGTAGTACTCAACACGGGAAATGTTCATTTCGTCCAGGATGGTAAGGTAGATCTCCTCGGTGTAGGTTGCTTTGTACATCATCTTGAGAAGCTCTGTCTCGTTGAAACGCTTGGTGAATTCGTTGAAGTAGCCGAAAAGCTCGGTACGGTCACGCCATGAAGGCTGAACGGAAGCGATAGTGGCATCGTTTCTCAGGAACTTACCGAAAGCGTAAGGAAGTGAAGTTTTACCGGTACCGGAAATACCCTGAAGGATGATAAGACGGGTGGAAGCAAACGCCGCAAGGAAGAGCCTGATGATATTGTGCTCATAGTAAAGACCCATTCTTGAGGATGCGAAGTTGCGGAACATATCCACGATCTCAGGCAGGGTTATATCGTTGTTGAAATCGGGAGCAACGTAGTTCTCCATTTCGATGTCCACCTGAGTAAGCTTGTAGAAACGGCTGTAATCCTCGGCGGAGGTGTCGTCCTCGCCCTCTTTCTTTTCGCCCTCTTCTCCCTCTTCGGGAACATCGACAAATGGGCTTTCACCGGGACGAAGACCCAGCTGTGAGACCTTCATAGCAAGGATCTTCTCTTTTTCAAGGGTGAGCTTGATAACCTCGCGGTTAAGGGAAGCAACCTCATTGAGGAGCTCCTCCTGATCGACCACGGTCTTATGGAACCTGACGTACTTCCTGATAAGGAGCACGAAAAGGAAGATGATAAGCGCCATAACGCCAAGAACTATCAGCACGAAGACAGCGGCAAGTATCCAGCCGCCTACGCCGAAGCTGTCTTTCCAGCCCTTGAAGATGCTTATGTACTTGGGAATGTTGAAGATGTTACCGATACCTCTGCCGATACCAATAAATATGCCTAAAACGCCTTTAACAAAAAACTGCTCAAGAAAATCCTCTAAGAACTTAATAAGTGTTCCGCCCATTTTCAGTCCACCTTTTCAATAAGTAATAAAATAGTTTGTTTATTTCAACGGTTCATCGCCGTTTAAAGAAGTTGGTTAGCTGTATTTATTCTTTCTTTTCTTCTTTTTTGTTCTTGTCCTCAGGTTCGGGGGGGTCTTCGGTTTTCTCCTCAGGCTTTTCCTCAGATTTCTCCGTGGCCTCGTCCTTGGTTTTTTCCTTTGCCTTCTGGCTGGCGAGATACTCATCGATTATCTTCTGCTTCTTTTCAGCCTCTTCCTGTTCGGCCTTCTGTTTGGCGAGATATTCTTCGATTATCTTCTGCTTCTGAGCCTCCTCATCAAGGGGTTCATCCGGAGGAGCATCGCCGCCCTCTGCTGTCTTGCCTGCGGCCTTGAGCATTTCTTCAAGCTTCGCCTTCTCGGCTTCAACCGCTTCCATGGCTGCTTTGTTCTTGTTTTCGGAGATCATTGAGAAGAGTTTATATAATTGATAGATGAAGAAGAGTGCAAGGGGAACGATAATGCAGACCATAAAGCCGGTCTGGGAGCTGAGGAACTTGAGCACGCCGCCCAAACCCTTGATGGTCTTGCCGGTAAGGGGTCTTGCCGGATCCTGAGTCTGCTTGCCCAGCTCGTCAATGCTGGTAACCTTGGGTTCAGCGTTGAGAACCTCCTTGTTGTCCGCCGCAGTGGTGTGCCAGTCGTTCCAGACGCCTACAATCTCACCGGCTGTCACATACTCGGTATCCTGCGCAGGCGTGTTATCGCCTCGTGTGATGTAGTACCTCACATCGCCGTGATAGTAAACGCCCACGATTCTATGGGTAAGGAGAACCTCATACTCAAGGATGCTGGTGTGGAAGGTGATGACCTGGCCCACCTGCAGGTTCTGCGCCTCATCGTGAGTAAGACGGTCAATGATAACGACATCCTTGGTACTGAATCCGTAGGGGCCCTCCATTGAGTCGGTCTCAATGGTCAGCACGGCCTTGTTGCCGATGCTGGGAATACGCTCCTCGTTGAATGTGGAGGTCAACACCATGACGGTAATGGTTGCCGAAAAGATCAGAACCACGACCAGCAGGATGTTGACAATAGTGTTTGCAGCCTTCTTCATGCTTTTTTCCTCCAAATGGTTTTTATAATTTATAAAAGACCCATGTATGTGCTGCAAGGGATTGCAGCATATAGATCGAACTTTTATTGATGTTAGCTGAAAGCGTGTGTTTTCTTGCCTTCCTCTTGAGGGGAAGGTCTTATTCGGCTCCCTTGTGTAAAGGAAGCTGTCACGAACACCGTGAGTGACTGAGGGATTGTGTGCTATCATCGTTGAGATTGTTGGTTTTCCTGACAATCCCTCCGCCTCGCTTTCGCTTCGGCACCTCCCTTTACACAAGGGAGGCATTGAAAGTGCGGTTTTCCGGACTTTCTTTGCGCAAGGGAGGCTGTTTCGCTCACGACTTCGCCTGCCCTGCCCTGAAGCAAGGCAGGCAAGCCGTTTAAATGAGGGGTCAAACGGCATCACCCTCATCTGTTAGCTAACATCTCTGCGGATTAGGTTGCCGCAGCAACGGGGGAGATTTTTGTTGCTGCCCACCGAAGCGGAGCTAACCCGCTCCGATGGGCCTTTGCTAATTAACTAATTAATGTTTAAAGTGGTTAAAAACTATAAACTAAAAATTATATGTCAATTAAGCAGTTGCAATATCGAATGAGAAAGAACCGCTAAGACCGGAAACAGCACCAGTACAGGAAGCTTCCTGACCTTCTGCCCAAATCCACACTGATACGGCGATGCCATCTGTGCCGGGAGTAACATCTGTGAAAGTACCACCAGATGTTGTAACAGCAGTAAGGATCTGATCATCAACAGTAACGCCTGAATCAGCAGTTGTGATGATGCAGTCATTGTTGGAATCAACAACAGCCTGGCTAGCCTTCAGGGGGTTATAAGTAAGGTTGTCTGCGTTGCCATAGAACTTGGGTGCGCTACCTGCTACGCTAACAGCACCGATAACGAAGTTCTTGTCACCAGTTACGCTGAAGTGAGGAGTAACTGTAACCTTGGTTGCAGCATCTGCAGCTCTGACATAGAACTTGTAGAAAACATACTTGCCAGCTGCAAGTGTTGTAGCAGCTGTTGATGTAATTGTGTTAACACCACTAGCAGATGTAAGAGAAGCAGGAACAAAAGAAGCCATACCGTTTGTAGTGGGGATACCAGAAACGGTAGCAAGGTTTGTAACCTGAGTAGCACCGCCGTTAACAGGGTCGCCTGTATAAGCAAGAGCATTGCCAGCTACTGCCTTAAGGTCGTCGAGGCCAATTGATGAACCCCAAGTTGAGTTGTTAGCGGAGATCTCGATAGAACCATCGGTCTGGGTGATCTCTGCAGTGATGGAATCAACAGAAACAGATGCACCTGCTGAGAACCACGCGTAGGTGGATGTTGAGAGCACGATCGCTGAAACAAGGAGCATAGCGATCGAAGCTATGAGTGAACGCTTTTTCATGATTTTACCTCCATTTTTAATATAATGAAATAATATATATCCGAAATGCTGTGATACCGGGCAACCGCCCGACGCTGAAAAGAAAGCTGCAACGCCTCCCCCGACATTACGAGGCTTCCTTCTCCGTATCGAGGGCTCTGATGTTCATTTTGAACTTCATCTGACCGCCCATGATATCATCAACACATTCAGGATCCCAACCTTCGAGCCAAATGACAATTGTGAACTTGTCAACATCCCCGGGTTTGAAGTCACTGTTGGTCCTTTGCATCGCGACTTTTTCGGAGACGAACTCTTTATCTATCAGATAATCGGCAGGATGCTCCGCGTCCCCCGCGTTGGGGTCCCTTGGCTTCTTGCCGTAAATGGTGGGCACGCCGTTCTCAAAAACCATGATCCTGACGGCGTCGTCCGCACCTTTGGTTGCCGAGAGAATATCCAGACTGGCGATGTACGCCTCCGTATCCTCTCCGCCGTTTGTAATATAAAAGGTATATGCTATGTAATCATCGCCGTTGTGGGAGCCGTCGATCTTGTCAATATCGGCGTAATCCTTGTAAACCGGCTTTTTGGGATTATACATATAAAGATCAGGGACAAGCTCGGGGTTGTTGAGGAGCCATTCCTTTGTAATATTAAACATATCCTCAACAGGATCAGCCTGGAGCCTGATGGTGGCCTTTTTGCCCACCTTGCCGTCCTTGATGCCCATTGTGTCAAAATCGTTGGACTCGGAGATCCTCAGATTGTGCTTTGAGAAGGAATCGGGATCAAGGTCGATGGTGAAACGGCCCACGTTGTTTACAAAAGCGATAAGCACGTAAATAATACCCAAAAGCAGGATTATCAAAGCAATAACAGCCAAAAGGAACCTGATCATCCTGTTCCGCCTGTGGATCTTCTCGGCGGTGGTCTTGACCTCCCTGCGCTCTGCGCCGGCCGGCATATTGCTGTAGTTATTATCTACTGCTTCAGCCTTATTCTTCTTGCCCAAGATGAATCAACTCCTTTTAAACAATTTTGATTTGCCTCTCGGCAATGGGTTTGCCGTAGAGCGGACCCGAAAGCCTGTCTGCCCCAAGCTTACGCAGGAGATTGGCAACGTCCACAGAATCGACTCCGTCCACCTTAGTGCGGCTGCCGATCTTTTTGGCAAACTCGATGATGCCCTGAACGGCATTCTGCTGACGTTCGTCCTCCTCTATCCCCCTGATGAGGGAAGCGTTAAGTCCTATATAATCGACCTCATAATGGCTGAGGTTTGAAAGCGAGGTGAATTCCACTCCGAAATCATCGATGCCCACCGCAAAGCCATACTCCCGAAGGGCTTTGATGTTCTTGTTGACGGACTCTTTTGTGTCCTCTAAAATGCTCTCGTTAATATTGAAACATATTTTATCCGGATAAACGTCCTTTTGCTCAACGATCTTGATGGCCTGCTGGACGAAATAGGGCTTGGCAAAATATTTGACGGAGATGGGGATGATCACGCTGTTGATGTCCGCCTCCCTCTCCTTGCAGCGGTTGATAGCATCGCAGCTCTCTTCAATCATCCATTTGCCCAGCTCGCAGATCTGGTTGGACTTCTCTGCAATGGGTACGATCATCGCCGACTCCAGGATGCCGATCTGGGGATCGTATATCCGCAGGCTGACATCGTAGTCGATAGCCATATTGAGATGAACATCGAACACCGGCTGAAAGAGAAGCTCCATCGCCCTGCGCCTTGATGTGCCACTCTTGGGCTTTTTAGCCTGCTCGGTGGTTTTTTTAGGCTGCTCAGTTGTTTTCTTTGCCTGCTTCGCCTGTTTTTCTTCCATTACGACCGCACCCCTTAGTCAGATTTGATAACCGGAAAAAACGCTGATTGAACCGAATTGACGCTTATATAGATTATTATTTTACGCCCCTAAACTATAACTATTTTTAATAATTAAACGCCAACGATAAAATCCTTATCCTAAGATAGCACATTTATCGGACGGTGTCAATACAAAATGCCTAAAAAAGTAACAAAAAATTCATACTTATTTACGTTTTCGTTATATTGACTTAAAATTACGTCCGATTATTGTGAATTTATCTCAAAATAAGGATTTGAATTAAGCGTATTTGATTTTTTGACCCTCAGATCAGATCGAAGCCCAAAATTTTGTATGAGGAGGTTTTGCGGAGAACGGTGAAGCCGTAATCCTCATAAAAGCTGAGGAGGTCCTTATCCTTGGCGTTGACGTAAACCAGCAGACCCCTGCCGTCCCTCCCCCGGAGATGCTCCGTAAGGGTGTCCAAAAGCTGACGTCGAAGCTCATCGGTGCAATGCTCCTTCAGGATATGCATATGCATGTGCGCCGGGTAATATCCCGCAAACATTTTGTAGAGCGCCACGTATCCCTTTGCGGTCATGCCGGAAAAATAGCTGAGAGAGGCGATCGATGGCACGTACTTTTCGTTGAATTTCTGCCTGTAAGTTGAAAAATTTTCACAGCACAGGATGTACCCTGCCGGAACGTCGTTTTCGTCCACGGCAACAAAGCAGTTGTGGGGCTCGCACTCAACGTAATAGTCGCACTCGGTCTGAGCCAGGATCTTTTTGCTGACCTCGGTTTTACGGTTCATCATACCTGTATCAAGGCAGATCCGCCGCACAGCGGCATAGTCTTTGATAAGGTAAGGTCTGATAGTAAACATTCGTTTTACCTCCAATGGAATGTGCGGACAGTGATTTGCAAAAAAGCTGCAAAAATCCGGCAAAGAGGATCTACAACAGCTCCACCAGATTGCGGATAAGCTTTTGCAGCTCGCCGGACTTTTTGCTGCCGATCTCGATGACCTCCTGCTCACTGAGAGGCTTATCGAGAACACCGGCGGCCATATTGGTTATAAGTGACAAGGCAAGTACCTTTACACCGCAATGAACAGCGGCGATAACCTCCGGCACGGTGGACATACCAACGGCGTCCGCGCCCCAAATTCTAAAGGCTCTGATCTCAGCCGGGGTTTCATAGCTTGGCCCCTTGCAGGCAAGGTAAACACCTTCACGGAGCCTTATATCCACACCGTCCACAGCCTCCTTGACCAGCTCGCGGAGAGCCGGATCGTAGGCCTTGCTCATATCCGGGAATCGTGTGCCAAAGGCCTGCTCATTGGCGCCCACAAGTGGATTTTCGCCCATAAAATTGATGTGATCCCCGACGATCATAAGATCGCCCACGTTGTAATCGGTATTGATGCCCCCAGCGGCGTTGGTGATTATGAGAGTCTCCACGCCAAGGAGCTTCATCACACGTATTGGAAAGACAATATCTTTTACATCGTAGCCCTCATAGAGATGGAAGCGCCCCTGCATGCAAACCACCGGTTTGCCGGAGAGCCTGCCGAATATCAGCCTGCCCTCATGCCCCGGGGCGGTGGAGGATAAAAAGCCCGGGATATCTTTATAATCAAGGGCTTGCGGCTCCTCTATACGCTCCGAAACACCCCCAAGACCCGAGCCGAGTATAAGCCCGATACGCGGCTGTACGGTTATTTTGGATTTGATAAAATCAACTGCTTTGCTGTACATAAAAAGCCTCCTATTCTTCTATGAGCTGCCCCTGCAGCTCCTCCCAATCCGCCATAAGCTGCTCCTGCCGGAGATCAAGCTCCGATATCTCCTGAGTCAGGGCAAGGACGGCGGAATAATCCGAAGCGGTCTCCGGGGAAGAAAGCTGTTCGTTTTTCTCCGCTATCTCCTGCTCTATCCGCTCTATTTCCTCCTCGCAGCGCTTTATCTTACCCTTGAGCCTGCGTTGCTCCCCTGCTCGTTCCTTCATCAGCTTGTACTCATTCACTTTAACAGGCGCAGCCTCATTTTTTGACGTTGATTGTGAAAATTTTTCAACATAGTCGTCATAGTTGCCGTCATACTGTTTGAGCCCCTCCGGTGAAATATAAAAGACCCGGGTGGAGAGGGCGTTTATAAAGTACCTGTCGTGGGAAACCGCGAGAATGGTACCGTCAAAATCTGCCAAAGCGCGCTCCAGCGCCTCGCGCGAATTGATGTCCAAATGGTTTGTTGGTTCGTCCAGAATAAGGAAATTTGCGCCGGAAAGCATGAGCTTGAGCAGAGCTACCCTCGCCCGCTCGCCGCCGCTCAGGGAAGAAACCGATTTGAAAACCTCATCGCCCCTGAATAAAAAGGCCGCCAGGGCGCTCCTGACCTGGGTCTGATTCATATTCCGATGCTCATCCCATATCTCATCCAGCACGGTTTTTTCGGAATTTACGTTTTCTAATGTCTGGTCAAAGTAGCCCACAATCACATTGGCACCCATAAGAAAACTGCCGCTGTCCGCAGCCAGCTTGCGTACAAGGATCTTGAGCAAGGTGGTCTTACCGCAACCGTTGGGGCCTATAATGAAAGCCCTGTCGGATTTTTTGATAAGCATTGAGGCGTTACGGAAAAGAGGCTTGTTTTCAAAGGATTTTGACAAATTCCGCACCGCCAGCACCTCGTTGCCGCTCACTGCGGAGGGGGTGAATTTGAATTTGAGAGCAGCGCCCTGAGCCTCCGGCTCCACAAGCTCCGCCTGCTTGCGCTCAAGCATTTTGCGCTTGCTCTCGGCGGTGATGAAGTTCCGCTCCCTACCAAATCTGCGCTGCTGCTCAATTATCCCCTCGATGCGCTTGATCTCGGCCATCTGGTTATCATAATGGCGGCGGTCGATCTCCCTTTTCTCCTCGCGCTGCTTCACCGAGGCGGAATAATTCCCCTGCCAGACAGTGAGCCTGCCGTTAGAAAGTTCAAAGGTTTTGGTGGTGACTTTATCGAGGAAATACCTGTCATGGGAGATTATGATGACCGCGCCCTTGTAGTCGGAAATAAAGCCCTCAAGCCATTCAACGCTTGAAATATCAAGGTGATTGGTGGGCTCGTCCAGCAGGATTATATCCGCCCCGGAGAGCAGGAGCTTGCCAAGAGAGAGCTTGGAGCGCTGACCTCCGCTCAAAACGCCACAGGGCAGCGAAAAATCGCTCTCAGCAAAGCCCAGACCCAGCAGGGTGGAACGGGTACGCGCGGCATATGTCAAGCCGTCCAGCCGCTCAAACCGCTCGTTAAGCAGGTTTTGCCGGGAAATGAGCCTGTCCAGCTCCTCCCCCGCCGCCATGTGGATAGCGTCGGCTATCCGTTCCAGCTCCTCCTCGATTTTTATCAGAGGATCAAACACAGTCAGCAGCTCTTCGTAAACCGTTCGCCGGGAATCCTGGCAGGCGTGCTGTTCCATATAACCGACGGTCATATCCCTGGCCTTGGATACGCCGCCGCCAACAGGCTCCAGTTCGCCTGTGATTATTTTGAAAAGTGTGGTTTTACCGGTGCCGTTTGCCCCTATCAACCCGACCCTGTCACGGTGGTCAAGCAAAAATGATACGTTGGAAAACAGGGTCTTTTCCCCGAATCCCATACTCAGATTGCAAACGTTCAAAGCTACCATCAGGCGCCACCTTCAATGAATATTATATGCGAGTTTCAAGCAAAAACATCCCGGAGCTGAGTTTGTATTCTCCGCTTCCGGCCGGGATGAAAAGACTGTCGCCCTTGGTGAGTTCCAGCTTCTCGCCCCCACATTCTGCGGTGCCTCTTCCCTCTAAAACGACCAGGGAAACAAAGCTGTTTTCGTCCGCTGTTCCGGTGGCGTTTTCGCCGGTTTTGACCGTGCCGACGCTGAATAAATCGCAGTTTACAAGCTGCTCATAGCCGGTTGTGTAAGGTGCATCGCCTTTACGTTTATAATTTTCCGGCACGCCTTGATATTCCTCAAGCCTTGTCACGTCAATAGCCTTGGAAACGTGGAGTTCTCTGGGTTTTCCATCATCCTGCAGCCTGTTGTAATCGTAAACCCTGTACGTTGTGGCAGAGTTCTGCTGAACCTCTGCAAGCAGTACGCCTTTACAAATCGCATGAAGGGTGCCGGATTCTATGAAGAAGAAATCCCCTTTCTTCACTTTTATCTTTTTAACGTGATCTTCAAGGGTCCCGTTTTCGATAGACTCCTTGAAAGTCTCCTTTGAGATCTTTTCTTTGAAGCCCATTATAAGCTCCGCGCCCTCGTCGCAGTCAAGGATGTACCAGCACTCGGTTTTGCCGGAATCGCCCTCCACCCTGCGGGCGTACTCATCGTCCGGATGAACCTGGATGGAGAGATTGTCTCTGGCGTCAATAAACTTTGTAAGGATGGGGAACTCGGAAAATCTTGCGCCGTTTTTTCCGCAGATGGATCTGTCCGCCTCATATACCTCTCTGAGGGTCTTTCCGGCAAACTCGCCGGTGGCAATCACGCCGGGGCCCTTTTCGTGGCAGGACAAGACCCAAGCCTCGGCAGCGTTCTTTTTGTCTGTCTTTACGCCGTATTCCTCGATCAGCCGTCTGCCGCCCCAAATGGTGGAAGAAATATAGGGAGAAAGTTTAAACATAGATTTATCGCTCCTAAATTTTTAATACGCCGATTATTTTATCATATTTCTCCAATAATTACCATAGTATTTACTAAACAAATAGGAAAGAAATGAAGGATATGAACATAACGACCCAGGCATTCTTCAAAAAGAGCGACAAATCCCGTCAGGACAGCCTAATCGAGGACATCCGCGGCACTCTGCGAGAAATGGAGGCGGCAAAATCCCGATTTGACGCCGCGGCTGACAACGACCTTGTGGATGCTTCGATATATGAAATAAACGCTTTGAGCGCAAAATACAGGTATCTGCTCCGCCTTGCAAAGGAAAAATACGGATGATCCGGGAAAACCGCCCCTTTATAGGAGCATTTTTGAAAAACAGGAGGAAAATGATTTGATGTTTTTTATCGTTTCTCTGCTTTCGGCTTCGGTTTTAGCTATACTGATATCAATGATACGCTCCAAGCATTTCTTTAAAGCGCTGATACTGACCGCCCTGCATGGCGTTGCGGCGATCTGCGCGGTGAACGTTCTGGGGCTGTTTACCGGTGTTTCGGTGAACCTGAACCAGTACACCGTGGGCGCCTCCCTGATCTGCGGCACCCCGGGGGTGATCGGCCTTTTGCTGATCGATACAATATTCAAAAGAATGTAAATACATACAAAGGTCAAAATCAGGCTCCTCAGACAACCAAATAAAGCAAACCTTTTTATTAAAACTCAACCGGCTCGACAGATATTTCTGTTGAGCCGGTTTTTTGTGTTTTTTACTATTTAATCAATTTCCTCGCCGAGCCAGTTGAAGAAAGCTATCATACCCATGCCTATTGCGGCGGCGTTGGGGCCTATCTCCGAATATAAGACTTTAAGGTTAGTATTACGGATAGTGTTGTTATAGGGTATCAATTTAAGATTCAGCTGCCTCTCAAAGACTTTTGAGAAGGTTGAGATCCTGCCTGTGAAGCAAACGAAGCTGCAATTTATGATATCGCATGTCGTTATTATAGCGCGGGATAAAAGTTCCACGAACTGTTCGTTCTTTTCGGGGTGGTTTTCGAGATATGTTCTTATCTCTTTGCCGCTGGCTTTTTTAAAATCTATACCTTCATCATCTTTATCCCCTGCAAAAATTCTTTTTACAGCTTGCTCCAGACAGCCCGAATCAGTTAAACCGCAGGAGCAGGTCCCCATTCCTTTACAATCCTCGCCGCTCAAAACTTTCAGGTGGCCAAACCGGCAGCCTGCGCCGTTGTCATCTGACCTGATAAGGTGGCCGGACCCGGGCTCAAAGCCTGCGACCAAAGCCGATCCAAGCCCTGTGCCCATATAAATGGCGCTACCGGTCGAACCTCCCTGTATCTTGTTAGGATTAAGGACGCCCCGTTGAGCGTTGCGTTCGCAGATCAGTGCGGCTTTAGCGTTATGGTCACAGTTGAGTGTGATCCCGCGGTCTGTCAGCTGGTGGAGCACTCGGCTCGAAAACAAGGTTGAAGGGATATCCTGATTGAACATTGGGTAGTCAGGTATCAAACGGCTCCGTACAAAGGTTTTGGTGAGGTTATTTACATGGTCGCCGAAACATATGGACAGGCTTATCATATTTATCTTATGATCCAACGCGATGACGAACTTACCTATATCGTCCACCATATCAGCCAGGCTCTGCAGGGTGCTGTTAGGCGTCTCTGTGCGCCAAATGGCCTCGTTCCCATCAACGGCAGAGGTGAAATTGTAGGCATCAAGGAATTTTAAAGCATCGCCATCCAAAAGATCGTTGATAAAAGCCTTGCTCGCTAAGGTAAAGTCGGCAAGCTCCAAACATATTACGGTCTCCCCTTTACCGAACGAGCAGCCCAACACATACCCGAAATCACCGTTGACATGGAGCATTTTATCGTTATCCACATAAATAAGTTCTTTGTCTACCATGTTATCAACATAGCCCAGAGCGGTAGTGCGTTCGATCCCTGCCTCCTTAGCGGCGGCGGCCGCCTTTATTCCCTCTTCATTGTTTTTAAAAATAACATTAAAAAGGGCTCTCTCGTTCTCGCTCAGCTTTATCTTTTTCTTCTTTTCAGGGGTCAATTTCTTTTTTTCTGTCTGCTTTGTAGCCAAAAAATCACACCTTTTTCGCAAAATACATTTTAATTATAACACCGCAGCAAAAGCACTGTCAATCATCAATGTTGTACAAAGATACGGCGCGCAAAGTGTGCAACCGCACGAAGTTTTGTCAAACTCCTTGACAAC
The DNA here is from genome assembly GCA_946626015.1 of uncultured Clostridia bacterium. Lineage (GTDB taxonomy): Bacteria > Bacillota > Clostridia > Oscillospirales > Acutalibacteraceae > JAAZFZ01. The sequence continues at coordinate 18,770 of CAMOTT010000012.1, forward strand.
AACGACGGTTTCTGATTATAATTTCGACAAGAACTTTGTCAAATAACTGACGGACAGACGTTGAATAAATGTTGAGTAAAAGGAGATGCAAAACATGAAGAACACTTATTCAAGCAAAAACCGGTTTGCCACTGAAAACGATCAAAAATTAGAAGAAACCTTCTTTCAGTTTTTAGCTGGTATTCCCGGACAAGCATCAACCGCCAAAAACAACAAATCAAAAGACTTTAAAAGAGAAAGGGAAGAGAAAGAAATGAAAGGCAATCAAGAGAGACAAAAACTTCTTGTCCTGACCGTCGGCCAGACGTGTTCAGGCAAGACCACGACCGCCTATAACTTATCGATGGCATTCAAAAACGCGGGTATATCCGTTGCTTTTGGTGATAAAGACACTATGTACGTTCCCCTATCAAGCAAGGTCTGCGCGGACAGGCAGAGCAATAGGTTCTATGACCTGGGCATTAGAGATGCTGAGATGGACGCCCTGGAAAACTGGGCTCTGGAAGCAATGCTTTTTTCTGACACCGTTATTATCACCGCGCCATACACCCGAGAAATAGCTATAGCTTTTAAAGGCGGCGTATCGCACCGGCTCGCAGAACTCAGGCGGAAGGTCAATGATCGGGGCGGCGACCTGATTGTTATTTACAACAGTATATCCATAGATACCGGCGTAGACCGCTGGCTCGATAGGTACAACTCTGATAAGGCAGCTTTTAACCGCACACAGAATATGCCCCACACAAGAGAGGGCCTTAAGGAGAAGCTCAGCGAAAATAAAATATTCTACGAGAGGAGCCCGGAAAACACCGCAGTTAACGGCAGAAACTGCGACACATTCTATATCTTCGATGGCAATAACCCTGTAACCGCCTTTGAGGATCTGAAAGTTTTTTTGGGTCTCGGGGGGGCAAATTGGAGATTTTTTCCGAACATAGTGAACCACTTTAAGCTCGACGATTATGAGGAGCTTGACTAAAAATCAGTCCGTAAATTTTCCATATTTTTCACGCTTATTATGATATCGCAATGTCGTAAATTTGTCAAGCAATTGTCAGCATACATCAAAAGCACCAACAAAAACAAAGTAAAGTTATTTAAGTAAAGGAGGATTTGAAATGAGAATGTTTGAGGTAAAAATTAAAGTCCTTGTTTTAACGGCACTGGGCATCCTGTTCGCGGCGGCGATGTGGATTTTCAGCAAAGCTGTTCTTTTCGAGGCATATAGAAACGGCGCGGGGGCTTTCATCTGGGGCGAAAGGATATTCACGTATCTTCTTTTTGTAGGATCTATCTTATACTACATTATCGAATTCAGGGTTCTGTGGCGCAAGGGCGAAGGTTTGAACGACTTCAACGAGATTTTCGATCCGGCAATTTTCTCAGCGATTGTATGGGCTATGATTTGGAACGCCGTGACGTTGATGTCCGGTAAAAAGCCCTTGATGCGGCAAGATGTGTGCTCTCTGATCCTTTGCTTATGCACCTTCTTTTCACTGTGTACTTCTATATTTACAAGAGAATGGATAGGTTTGAAACTCTTTTATATACGGCGGCGGAAGCTGTCTCCAGAAGAGATTTACAATATCGTTCTGGGCAGTAGAAAAACCGAGCTATGTGTCGCGGAGGCAGCTGCACATCAGATAAACGACGGTCAGCGTGATCGTGATATTATTAACAGCCTGGCAAGGAACACTCGTTTCTCAGAGATAAGAGAATATTTGATCCCGTTTATGACCAACAAGGAGGTCGAAAATCTCATACAGGACCCCAAAGCAAATGCCGAGGCGAAAGCGGAAGCTGTCAAAACCCATGACTTGAGCCAGAGTTTCTTGAAAGAGGCTTTATATAGCTCACCAATCAAGGTCGCAAAAGAGATGCTCAAAAAGATGGACAGCGAGAATGAAGAAACACTTGATAATATGGCAAAGCACTGGGATCCCGACATATATAAGACTGCAATTTCGAGGCTTGGGGAGATCGAGATATCCGAACTGACGCAAAATCTGATAAACGAACTTTCAGAGGAATTGAAGACCAAGGGCTTTAATTACGATGCCTTCAACTCTCTGAAGTGCCTCTACCTTAATCTCCGCGGAAAAGCACAATTTGATCATTTTAAAATAAATGATCACACAGACCTTAACCACATGGACGAGTGCTATTTTAACAGGAACCAGGAGTTCCACTATGATGAAGAGATCCACACAGATACAACAGCCTGTTTAACCTTCCCACCCGATGAAGATCAAACCGAAAAGGAGGAGAATTAGTATGTTCATTAGATTGAAACCGAAAACGATATTCCTGTGTCCCAGTTCGCTCCCTTGCCCGGCTCATTGTTATTACTGTTTTGCCCACAAGAACTTCAATGGCGAAGTGATGAGCCGGCAAACGCTTAACAAAGCCTTGAAAATGATCGATGAAGAGCTTCTTACCCAAGGAGAATCATTCCGCATTTGTTTTCACGGGAGCACTGAGCCGCTGACCGCAGGCGTCGAGTGGTTTAAGCACGCTCTCCCTGCCATAAAAGAAAAGTTCGGCCAAAGAGTGTCATTCTCACTGCAGTCAAACGTATGGCTGGTGAATGACGAGTTCGCCGAGTTGTTTAGGAAATTCAAGGTATCCGTATCGACGAGCCTTGATGGTACACCTGCGATATGCGACGATCAACGGGGGCCGGGATACTATGAGAAAACGATGAAGGGCATAGCCAAACTCCGGGAACACGGAGTTCCCGTTGGGGGGTATATTTGCACTGTCACTGCTCAGAACGCCGACAAAGGCAAACTGATATACCAAGTAAGCCCGTTTGATAATTACGTCCTTCACGGCGCAGTGGACGCCTTATACTGCGCCAAAAGCAGGCTGAGCGTCTCGCCCGAACAAATGGAAAGGCTTTTCATGGACACTTACCTTGCCTATAAAGAAAACCTCTCCCAGCCAAACCCGGAACACTGCAAAAGAGTCAGCACAATAGACCAGATGGTAAAAGCCTGCCTGCAGGATAAGAGCCAGCTGTGCACCTTTGGAAACTGCCTCGGCAACTTCCTCGCAATCGATGCAGACGGCGAGATTTACAATTGTACGCGCTTCGTTGGACAAAGGTACTTTTCACTCGGGAACGTCAACGACAAGGATGACAAGATATTCACCGACGGCTATTATCACCTGAAGTATTGCGCCGACAAAATGGAGAAGAGCTGTCATGACTGTCCCCACTTCAAGTATTGTAATGGTGGCTGCCTTTACAACGCTCTGACAGCCAAAGAGACCAAAGACCCCTATTGCCCGGCATACAAGGCAATGTTTGAGCGCATAGCGCTTGATCTGGGTAACGATATTGCGGCGGAGCTCCGGGGAGACACCGAAACACCCAAGCCGCTGCTCATTATGGCCGGCGAAAAGCCCCATCCCCTGGATATTACGCGTGACCGTGAACTTTTGCTAAAATACATAGCCCTTGGCAAAACTGATAAACAATGCGCCCCTGTGGACAAATACCCGGAAGAGAACTTGAACACTCTCTATGTTAGCGTGACGAACAAGTGCCCGTTAAAGTGTGCGCACTGCTATGCGGACTCCGGCAACAAAGCGGAGCCCTCCCTGACCGTCAAAAAATACATAGAAATAATCAAAGACGCGGCGGGGAAGTTTCGCAAGGTGGTAATAACCGGCGGCGAACCTTTGGCGTACAGCGGCTTTCAGAAACTCTGCGAAAAGCTGAGAGATGTGGACATGAAGGGCACCAGGCTCGTGCTCAGAACATCCTTGGGTTTCGAGGTTTCAGTGTTCGATATTCTGGAGATAAACGCCACCTTCGATGAAATCATGGTGAGCATAGACGGCACAGAGGAGAACCACGATAACCGTCGTGGCGAGGGCACATACAAGGACGCTGTGAAAAACATTAAGTCCTTGCGCGCCGAAAAAACTGGTCTGACCGCAGTGCTGTATGAAGACGACAAAAAAGAGGAGAACGAAAAGGCGGTCTATGAGCTTGCCGAAAAGCTGGGCATCAGGAAGGTTCGGATCAAGCCCGTGCTGCCCATCGGCAGAGGCGAAGGGGCGCCCCAAACCAAATACACCTTCTGCCCTGAGGAGGAAAACTGCATCTCCCGGGGGTTTCGCCCGAAATTCAGCTGCGGCTTAGGGCAAAACCTTTATGTTAAGGGAGAAAAAGCGTACCCATGCTACGCGTGGTGCGACGAGGACAAGGCGCTGGGCGACCTGCGGCATGAGCGGCTCAGAGATATCCTCAAAAAAGGCGAACTCTATGAGTACTGCAAACACACGGTGGACACCAATGAAAAATGCAAGACGTGCGAAGTCAGGTACATTTGCGGCGGCATCTGTAAGGCATATTACACAAACAAAGATGATGTGGACAGCGGCGACTTTGACTGCTCCGCAAGGAAAGCATATCTGATTAAGCTCGTGGAAGGAGTTAATTATGGAAAGCTTTGAACAACCCTTCTGGATGAAAGATCTCAGCCATTACAGCTTCGATAGTCTGGAGTGGTACTGCATTAAAGAAAGCAAAATTCGTGAGGGGACAGAAAAAATTGCCAAAATCAGCAACATGGACACACTTTGCGAAATCGCCAAACGAAGTCCTGTAACCCCATTCAGGGCGCTCGCCATCAGTATGCTTGACTATGACAAGGCCAAAGAGACTATCGTGAGCGTTGCCTATAACGACCCAAATATAGACGTGGCGCTTTCCGCAGCACAGAAGATGCGGCCGCCCTTGTTGTGCATGGAATTGTATCGGCATTTTTGTGAAAAATTCGAGCATGATTACAAAAAACTGCTGGATATATTGGAGATGCTCATGGCAGAAGATGCCGAAACCGCCGAGTCCATCGCAGAGGCATTGAGCCGATACCTGACACTTTCGGAAGGCGCTGAGCGGTACGCCAGAGGCTTGATCAGCGACACCGTGCTGAGGGCGGCGAAGCTGCTTAAACAGCTCTACAAAAAGACCGGCTGCGAGGCTGTCCGCCGCTACAACGGCCGCTACCCCCTATGGCACGAGGACAGCGGTATGGTGTGCCACTACGATGAGGTCCAATATATGACCCTTGAAATTGATATTGATTGAGTTTAGCTATAAGGAAGGAAAGACCAATGAACCTGTTTAATTTGATCCCGATTTTTGGCAGAAAGAAAAATCTTTCTACATCACACCCATACACACCCATACACACCCTGATTTTAAAATTCAAAGGAGGAAATTATCATGTTAACGATCATCAAAAAAAGAGCAATTTCGCTCTTGCTTGCCCTGTTGATTATAATCTCCCTTTTTCCCTCAACGGTATTTGCCGTTGAGCCAGATATGTCACCCGCAATCTTCCTCTTCACCGAAAACATTCCCCATTACGGAGTAAAGGGCCCGATCGCAGGCGCTATCCTCGCCGAGGACGGCAGCACCCCCATCGCAGACGCCCACGAGAAATACATAATCACCGTGTTTTTATCCTTGAACGGGTATCAGTGGTACATCAAGCCTACCCACGCAGAATCATACACACAGATTTATCCATCCGGCAACTCGGAAAGCTATTTTTCAGTTGTACCGTTCAGTAGCAGCTCAGATCTTAACGCTAAGTATTTCAACTTTTACCTGCTTCCGAAAAAATTCGCTGAAGACCACCCTTCCGACCCCGCCAAAAGCCTTGTGGAAGAAGCTGCGATAGACAGCATATGTGTTTATCGTTCCCCTGACGGTTCCTGCACTGTGACCCCCGAGCGAGAGGCTCATATCACAAAAAGAGCCTTCAGGAGGCCCGAAATCCGAACCGACTCCATTTTGGTCGACTGTGACCTTAATTTCAATACAAATCAGGGAACAGTACTCACGGAGGAAGAGATCGACAACTACCTTAGCTCGATAGCGCCCTTTACCTATGGTGTTCGATTTTTCAGCTCCACCGACCCGAACGTTCAAACAGCCCTTAGGTTGGCAAAAGAAAAATACAACTTCTTCACGTTCTGTACAGCCTGGATCGACGCCAACGAAACAGCTTCGTACAGAGAGATGGACGCTCTGGCAGAGTTGGCTTTAACGGGATACGTGGATGGATGTTTTGTAGGCAGCGAAGTGTTGCACCGCAGAAAATCCAACCCTTTACTGCCAAGCGAACAAAAGCTTATT
>CAMOTT010000013.1 GCA_946626015.1 uncultured Clostridia bacterium
TTCTCTTACCTTATCCATAACGATCTTTGCGTTCTTCATACCGCTGGCTATGCAGACCTTGACCTCAAGACCGGCAACGGTGTAGGTTGCCTCCTTGACGCCCTGAAGTCCTCTGACCTCTGTAAACTCAAGGGGAGCGTCGTTCTCCTGGCCTGTGATCTTAACAACGGCTGTACGCAGAGCAGCCTCCATAACGCCGCCCGTTGTGCCGAAGATGACCGCGGCGCCGGTGCTGTCGCCCATGGGATTATCGTACTCCTCATCGGGCAGGTGGTTAAAGTAGATACCTGCGCTCTCGATCATTCTCGCAAGCTCACGGGTGGTAAGTGAAACGTCAACGTCGGGATAACCGGAAGCGTTCTGATTGTCTCTCTTGTTCTCGAACTTCTTTGCCGTACAGGGCATAATGCCGACGACAAAGATGTTCTTGGGGTCGATGCCCATCTTCTCAGCATACCAGGTCTTGATCATAGCGCCCTGCATCTGCTGGGGTGATTTACAGGTTGAAAGATGGTCAAGCTGATCGGGATAGTAATGCTCACAGTATTTTATCCAACCGGGTGAGCAGGAGGTGATCATAGGCAAAACGCCGCCGTTCTGGATCCTCTCGATAAGCTCGTTGGACTCTTCCATTATTGTAAGGTCGGCGCCGAAATCGGTGTCGAACACTTTGTCAAAGCCAAGTCTGCGAAGGGCCGCAACCATCTTGCCCTGCACGTTTGTGCCAAGATGCTGGCCGAAGCACTCGCCAAGGGTGACTCTGATAGAGGGAGCGGTATGGACAACAACAAACTTCTCCGGGTCGTTGATGGCCGCAAGAACCTTGTCGGTCTCGTCCTTTTCTCTCAAAGCGCCTGTGGGGCAGTTTACGATACACTGACCGCAGGAGATACATGAAACGTCAGCCAGATCCTTATCGAAAGCGGAGCCGATATGGGTGTCAAAACCGCGGGCATTCGCTCCGATAACGGAGATGTTCTGATTGTCGCAGGCGGCTACGCAGCGGCGGCAAAGGATACATTTGTTGTTATCCCTTATCATATGAGCTGCGGAATCGTCAAAATCGTAACGGACGTTCTCGCCCTTGAAGTAATCCTCATCATCAACGCCGAACTCCTTGCAGAGCTTCTGGAGCTCGCAGTTGCCGGAGCGCACGCATGAAAGGCACTTTTTGTCGTGGGTCGAAAGAATAAGCTCAAGGGTCAGCTTGCGGCTTCTTCTGACCTTCTCGGTGTTCGTGAAGATCTCCATACCCTCGTTTACCGGGTATACGCAGGCTGTAACAAGGCTTCTGGCGCCCTTTACCTCTACCATACAAATACGGCAGGCGCCGATCTGGTTGATGTCCTTAAGGAAGCACAATGTGGGGATCTCGATCCCGGCATAACGGGCAGCCTCAAGGATTGATATACCGTTAGGCACACTCAAGGGCATGCCGTTTATTTTAATATTCACCATTTCCATTTATGGCACACTCCTTTCGTTATTTCTTGCTTATAGCGTTGAACTTACATTTTTCCATACATGCGCCGCACTTGAGGCAAAGGGAAGTGTCAATTGTGTGCGGGTTTTTGACGGTGCCGGAGATAGCGCCTGCCGGGCAGACCTTTGCGCACATCGTACAGCCCCTGCACTTGTCAGGATCAATCACATAGTTGAGCAGAGCCTTACATACGCCTGCGGGGCACTTCTTGTCCACAACGTGGGCGATGTACTCCTCTCTGAAGAACTTAAGTGTAGCGAGCACCGGGTTGGGAGCCGTCTGACCCAGACCGCAGAGAGAATTCTGTTTGATGTAATATGCAAGCTCCTCAAGCTTGTCTATATCCTCCAGCGTGCCTTTGCCGCTGGTGATCTTTTCAAGGAGCTCCATCATGCGCTTTGTACCGATACGGCAGGGTGAGCATTTACCGCAGGACTCGTCAACTGTGAAGTCAAGGAAGAACTTGGCGATATCAACCATGCAGTTGTCCTCGTCCATGACGATAAGTCCGCCGGAGCCCATCATACAACCGATGGCCGTAAGGTTATCGTAATCGATCTCGGTGTCTATAAGGCTTGCGGGGATACATCCGCCGGAGGGGCCGCCTGTCTGCGCGGCCTTGAACTTCTTGCCGCCGGGGATGCCGCCGCCGATGTCCTCGATGACCTCGCGGAGAGTTGTACCCATGGGGATCTCAACAAGGCCTGTATTTTTGATCTTGCCGCCCAGAGCGAATACCTTTGTGCCCTTTGAGCGCTCGGTACCCATGGAAGCGAAATGCTCCGCGCCGTGGAGGAGGATCTGGGGAATGTTTGCGAAGGTCTCAACATTGTTTTCGGTGGTGGGTTTGCCGAACAGACCCTTTACCGCCGGATAGGGAGGACGGGGACGGGGTTCGCCTCTGTTGCCCTCTATGGATGTCATAAGAGCAGTCTCTTCGCCGCAGACGAAAGCGCCGGCGCCGAGACGGATGTGAAGGTCAAAATCAAAACCTGAATCAAAGATGTTCTTGCCGAGAAGGCCGAGCTCCTTTGCCTGGCCGATGGCGATCTCAAGACGCTTGACCGCTATGGGGTACTCGGCGCGGACGTATATGTAGCCCTCTGTAGCGCCTGTGGCATAGCCGCAGATGGTCATGGCCTCGATGATGGCGTGAGGATCTCCCTCAAGCACTGAACGATCCATGAACGCGCCCGGATCGCCCTCATCGGCGTTACATACGACGTACTTCTGGTCAGCCTGATTTTTAGCTGTGAACTCCCACTTGAGACCTGTGGGGAATCCGCCGCCGCCTCTGCCGCGGAGACCGGAATCCTTAACGACCTTGATAACATCTGCAGGGGTCATTTCCGTCAGGCACTTTGCAAGAGCCTGATAACCGTCCATAGCTATGTATTCATTGATGTTTTCGGGATCAATAACGCCGCAGTTGCGCAGGGCTATTCTGTGCTGCTTTTTGTAGAAATCGGTGTTATTGAGGGATTTTGCCATTTCAAGGTTGCTGCCCTCTTTGTAGATGAGGCGCTTTACGGGACGGCCTTTGAGAAGATGCTCATCGACTATCTCCTGAACGTCCTCGGGCTTTACCTGGCAATAGAAACAGCCCTCGGGGTAGACTATCATAATCGGGCCTAATGCGCAAAGGCCGAAGCAACCGGTTTTGATAACCTTTATCTCTTCGGCAAGGCCCGCTTCGGCTATTGAAGACTCAAGAGCCTTGATGATTTCCAAGCTGTTTGAGGAGGTACAACCGGTACCGCCGCAAACAAGTACATGGGCACGATACATAAGTTAATCCTCCTAAATTATTTGGCGATAGCGCCTATTGTGTATTCTTCGACTATGTTACCGTTCACGATGTGATCGTTTACGACCTTGGCAACTTTGTCAGCCGTCATTTTAACGTATGTGACCTTCTCCTCGCCGGGGATGAAGACCTCAACGATGGGCTCATACTGGCACATACCGATGCAGCCTGTCTGAGAAACTCTTACGCCGTCAAGCTTGCGGCGGGCTACTTCGTCAACAAAGGCGTTGAGCACCGGGCGGGCGCCTGCCGCTATACCGCAGGTGGCCATACCAACAACAATACGCTTAAGCTCTGTGTTATCATCCCTGACAGTCATTGTTGACTTAGCTTTTTCTCTTATAGCATTGAGTTCAGCTAATGATTTCATAAAACTCATTCATTCCTTTCTATTGGAGTAACAATTCTGTTTGTTCCTTAAAATATTCATTCATCCACACGACCACCTCGGGATTGTCCAAAGGAACATCTCCGAGCGCCTCCCGGAGCTCCCTTGTGTCCAGACAAAACTCCTTGTCATCTATTCGATGGCTGAAGCGAAAATCCCTGTCAGTATTCATCGTTATCAGCGTTACCACCGTTGAGCGTATATCGCCCAGAGGGGTAAAATCAATACTGCCGGTCTTGAAGTGTGTGGTGACCCCGGTGCCCTCACCGGGCTTTGATTTGATCTCAAAGCTGCCGCCCGTCTGTTCCGCCGCCATTTTGAACAGCGGTATACCCATGCCCACCTTTCTGGTGGTGCGTGTGGTAAAGAACGGATCGGTAATGCTTTCGACCTGTTCCTGGGACATTCCCTTGCCGTTGTCATAGATGCCTATGAGCAGATCGCCGGCGGCTCTTTCCTCAACGAGCTTTATCTCAATGAGGGACGCGCCTGCCGAGATGGAGTTCTGGGCAATGTCCAGAATATTCAGAGACAATTCACGCATAACGGTTACGCCATATACTTGTCAAGTATGCCGTCAACCTGGCTTGCGTCAAGTCTGCCGTAAACATCGTCGTTTATCATCATGACCGGGGCAAGTCCGCAGGCGCCGATGCAGCGGCAGGCCTCTATTGAGAAAAGACCGTCGGGAGTGCATTCGCCCGGCTCGATGCCCAGCTTCTCACAGATCTTGTTGAGAACGTCCTGTGAGCCCTTGACATAGCAAGCTGTTCCGAGACAAACAGAAATACTGTACTTGCCGCTGGGGGACAAGGCAAACTGCGCATAGAATGTGGAAACGCCGTAAACCTTCTCCAGAGGGATGTCCATACCCTCGGCAATCATGACCTGGACCTCAAAGGGCAGATAACCGTAAATAAGCTGAGCCTGCTGCATTACGTGCATAAGCAAACTTTTGTCGTGCTTACTTTCGTTGATTACCTCTTTGAGACGGGCCTCTTGCTCAGGGGTTCCGTTAAACGGAATTTTGCTGATTTTCTTGACCATTAATTAATTTCCTCCTTCACAAAAGAGACTTTTATGATAATAATTTACACCGAAATCAAGCATAAACTATTGCATTGAACATCAGTATATCATAATAATAAAAAAAATGCTATACTTTTTTCACATATAAATATCTCCAATTCACAACTTTATATATTATTGACAAATTATTATAAAGTTTTTATACATCATAAGACAACAATACTCAAAACACTGCCCGGATTTAACGATCTGCGGGATTTGCCCTTTAACCCGGCAGGTTCAAAACTGCCGTCCGTGATCCTCTCCGCAGCAAAAAAGCGGGAGCGCCCAAAGGCAGCTCCCGCTGAAAATATACAAGCCTGATGAAATTATTTCATGCTCTTCTCGTAAGCTTCGATCATTCTCTTGACCATCTGGCCGCCTACCGAACCCGCTTCACGGGAGGTAAGGTCGCCGTTGTAGCCCTGCTTAAGGTTTACGCCCACATCACTTGCAGCCTCCATCTTGAACTTATCAAGGGCCGCGCGAGCCTCGGGTACAACATGATTGTTACCGCTCTTTGCCATTACTTTTTCACTCCTTGCGCAAATAAATTTATCGCGTTTGCAGTTATATTATTTGACGCCATACGGGAAATATAACTGTTAAGTTTTGCAAAAAAGCGACATATCTAACCCAAGTAATACCCTGAACGACCTTGAGCAGAGCAGCGAAAACGGATCAGAAGAACACCTACAGCTTTGCAAAGAAGCCTTGATGCGAAACAGGAAACTGATCAGAACTGACTCTTTGAATATTTAACCGTTACGATAACCACTTGTTTTTTGCTTCATTTATTCGATAAACTACCGTGAAATTTTTAACAAGCAATTGACGATACCCTTTGTTGGCATATAAGCCTGCTGTTCTTTCGGTACAACGATAAGGCAATTGGCTCAGAGACAGTATTTTTTGCTCAAGTGTATCGATGAGTTTTAATGCCGTTTCAGGTTCTTTTAGAGTTTCAGCTATGTAACTGTACAACTCATCAAGATCCTTGACTGCGGTATTCGTAAGAGTCACATTATACGTTTCCAAAATGCTTCCTCCTTAATGCGGAAAAAACATCCTCCGCTTTATGGAGATCACCGCTTTGTTTTAATTCCGCTTCGGAAGCAGTGATGGCGGCATCAATCGATAAAGACTCCAAAAGATTGTCATACGTTTCCATGCTCATGATCACCATGTCTCCATATCCGTTTTTTGTAATAAACACAGGTTCATTTGAAGCATGGCAAAGGTTGGAAACATCCGTTGTGTTTCTTAAATCAGTGATCGGCATGATTTTTGGCATAATAAAACCCCTTTCTTTAACATTATTATAACATTATTTTGTACGTAATTCAACACAAAAATTAAAAAATCATAGATAAAAGGGGCTGTTTTTGGCAGCCCCCTTTTAGTTTGGGAATTATTGAATTATTAGCCTTCAACTATCTCCGCGCCGAGGTAGCCCTGAATGACTTTAGGCAGGGCGCCGAAGATCGATCTGAAGAACGCCGCCAGCTTTGCGAAAAAGCCTGTTTTTACGTTGACCGTTTCCACGCCGGATCCGGCAAGGGTCTTGCCGTCCTTGATGTATTTTACCTGAACGGTGAAGGATTTTTTAGCCTTGGTCACGGTGTAGGTGTCCCCTGTTCCCTTATCCTGACCGTCGATGAACCAATGAATGGTTGCACCGCTTACCGCGTTCTTGACCTCAGCGGTAAAGGTAATTGTGGTTTTATAATCAACGGTTTTGTTGGCGGTGAAGTTTTTGATGTTGACGGTAGGCGGCCCTACCTCCAGTTTTTCAATCTTTCGTGTCTCTTTAGCTCCACATCTTGAACAGGTGAGTGTTTCTTCGCCCTCTGCGTCAACCGTATAGGAAAATTATATCAAATCACATTATTCTGTGTCCATACAAACCAGTCAGTGATCACCGTTTTACAGATAATCATATTCCGCCTGTAAGTCTGTCAAAAAGCACAAAAATGAGTTCAATAATATTTTTCTGTTAAATAACGCTTATTTCATCGCCCTCATGCACCAGGCCGCCCTCAATTACCGTAGCAAATACGCCTTCTTTGGGCATGATGCACTGCCCCACCAGCTTGCTCACGGCGCAGCCCTCGTGGCATTCCTTGCCTATCTGGCTTATTTCTATCACACACTCGCCCACCTTGAGCCTTGTGCCCACGGGGAGAGTATGGAGGGTTATGCCCTGTGTCGTTATGTTCTCGGCAAAGGTGCCGTGGCAGAGGCCGTCTGTGCGCATACCCTTTGCCTTCTCGATGCTCTCCTGCGCCAACAGGCTGACCTGCCTGTGCCATTTGCCGGCGTGGGCGTCCCCTTCAAAGCCGAAATCCTTTATCAGCCTGCCAGGATTTACCGAGGCTTTGGGCGTACCCTTCGCCTTGCTTATGTTTACGGACAAAACTTTCCCTTTCATAACTATCCTCCGATCTTATTCATGGCTCGGATATTCCCGTAACCGCAGTTGAATTCGTGCCCTTTTGGCTTTGATATTATCGCCTCTTTGACCGTCTCAAGCAAATCTTCATCTGAACGTCCGCGCAGGTCGACCACGTCGTCATGCCCCAGGCAGGGTCTGACTTTGCCGTCGGAGAGCAGTCTTATCCTGTTGCAGTTGTCGCAGAATTTGTCGCTGACCGGGGTGATAAGCCCTATTCTGCCCTTAAAGCCTTCCGCTTCATAGTACCTTGCCACGCTCTGCTCAAAGCCTGTTTTTTTAGGCTGTACAGGCTTAAGGAAGCTGAATTTTTCCAGTACCTCATTGCCTTTTACGATCATATTCTCATTTTTACCGGTATCGGAAAAAGGCATCAGTTCAATAAACCTGACGTCGATCCTTCTGTTTTTCGCAAGTTCGATGAGCGCGCCTGCCTGATCCTCGTTCTGCCCTCTTATAAGAACGGCGTTGACCCTGAGCCTGAGCTTTGCCCTCTCCGCTTCGTCAATGCCCTCCATCACCTGCGGCAGACAGTCTCTGCCGGTAAGGCGCTTGTATTTTCCCCTGTCAAGGGAATCAACGCTCACGTTTACCGCGCTCAAGCCCGCCGCTTTAAGAGCGCAGGCATATTTTTTCAAATAAACTCCATTTGTGGTCAGCACCAATTTTTCTATACCTTGAATTTTCGATAAAGAGGAAACGATCTCGATTATATCCGAACGCAAAAGGGGTTCCCCTCCTGTTATGCGCACCTTGTTTATACCGCATTGAGCAAAAGCTTTGACATAACGGGATATCTCATCCGCCGTCATTTCCGCAAGGTCAGGGCTGTCCGAGCCGCAGTAAAGGCAGTTCAGGTTGCACCGCTGGGTAACAGAGACCCGCAGATAGTTTATCTCCCTGCCGAAATTATCCTTCATTGTGATAATCCCCTCTTGTGCCGCCGGTTTTGCTCAAAAGCCTGATTTCCTCAATGATCATTCCCCGGTCAACGGCCTTGCACATATCGTAGACGGTGAGCGCCGCCACGGACGCTCCGGTGAGGGCCTCCATCTCGATGCCCGTTTTATAGGTACACCTTGCGGAGCACCGGATGTACAACTCATCTCTGCCGTTATTATCAAACTCTATCTTCACGCTCTCTATGGGTATGTTGTGGCAAAGCGGTATAAGCTCAAAGGCACGCTTTGCCGCCATGATACCGGATATCCTCGCCGTTGCAAGAGCGTCGCCCTTTTTCAGTTTATCAGAGAGCAGAGCCTCCAGAGTTTCCGGCTTCATTTTTATTTTTCCGAAAGCCTCGGCGGCGCGGAGGGTAAAATCTTTTTCACCCACGTCCACCATGACAGCTTCGCCTTTTTTGTTCAGATGCGTGAGCTCCATATTATCCCTCCGTACTGTATCCGCCCATCTCGCTGAGCCGTTGTTTAAATTCCCCGCTGTGAAGCGTTTCAAAAAAGGCCTTGACCATGGGGATTTCAACATAATTTTTATCCACAAGGAAATCGTATTTCTCATTGCAGACGGGAATAAAATCAAGGCCGTACATCTTTGCCGCGGAATATATGCCTAAACCGGCATCGGCGTTCCCGGCAGCAACCAAAGCGGCAACCGCCGTGTGGGTATAAAGTTCGTTGCGGTAACCGTCAATATCATCCGGGGATATGCCGTACTTATTCAAGAGAAAATCAAAAAGCATCCTTGTGCCCGCTCCCCTCTGGCGGTTCACATATTTACAGCCCTTAAGGTCGGGGATGGTTTTGATGTTCATCGGATTGCCTTTTTTTACCATAAGACCCTGCACCCTGCCCACGCCTTTTAACAGCACGGCTTCGGATCCGGGGAAATTCTTTTCAACGTAAGACTTGTTGTATTCCCCTGTCTCCCCGTCAAGCAGATGTATGGCGCCCATGTGCGCCTGTTTGTTTTTTATCGCGTTTATTGCGCCCATGCTCCCCACATGGGAGGATATGACCGTAAAACCGCAGTTCTTTTTTTGCAGCATATCGGCTATCTCATCGATTATGGGGTCGTGACTGCCGGTTATTATAAGTGAGTTTTCGATTTCGTTTTTATCCTTCAACAGGCGAACCGTAACCGTTTCCCCTGCCTCAATGCCCTCAAGGTTTTGTGGGACTTCCAGTATCCCCGCCGCCTTGGTAAAGCTGGTTATTATTCCCGCTCCCCTTGGCAGGGGCACGGCAAAAAAGTTTTCCCCAAGCCTGCCTAATGAGACGCGGATATATTCTTTATATTTCAGCGATGATACCACCCGTTTTGACAAAACGGCGGTCACTGTCTCCGGCTTTCTGATGGGCCTGTTATAATACAGGCCTATCAGCGGTTCAACAAACTCCTCCATGACAACAATAGCGGAGACAGGATAACCCGGCAAACCTATAACGGGTGTACTGCCGATCAAGCCCAGGACAGCGGGCTTGCCCGGCTTTGCCGCCACACCGTGGACTATGACCTCACCAAGATCGGATATGATTGTGCTTGTGTAGTCGTCCCTGCCGGCTGATGAACCCGCAAGTACAAGAACGGCGTCGCATTGTTCCGACATATCTGAAACAGCGGCGGAGAGAAGGGACTTTTTGTCCTTGACTATGCTGTGTATTTTGCAGTCGGCTTTCCATTCCCTGAGCATAGCCGAAAAAATGGTGGAATTGAATTCTATTATTTCGCCTTTTTGGGGATCGGCTGTGGGCTCCACTATTTCGTCTCCGGTAGGTATGATGCCGAAAACAGGCTGTTTTTTTACCTCCACCTCAAGCACGCCCCCCGCGAGGAAGGCTCCGCACAGAGACGGAGTGACCACCGTACCCGTAGGCGCTATCATATCGCCGAAGCAGATATCCTCCCCCACCTGACGCACATTCTGCCATGGAGCCACAGAAGAAATTATCTTTACAAAACCCTTTTCGTCCTCGGTGACGTCTTCGATCATTATCACCGCGTCGCAATCCTCCGGCAAAGGATCGCCTGTATCGACTACCGTATATTTTTCGGGAGAGAGTACTATCGGCTCCGCCTCGCAGGCGCCGTATGTATCCTTCGCCCTTACTGCAATACCGTCCATTGCGGAGGCATTATAGTGGGGTGAGCATATTTTTGCGTAAACCGCGTTTGCCAATACCCTGCCGTGGGCGGCTGAAACGGGAACGCTTTCGGTCTTGCCGCAGAAGCCTGCCGAGGTGAGCGCGGAAAAATATTTTTCCCTCGCCCCGTCGATCTCCGTATTGTTAAGATAATTGTGCTTCATATTTACCTCCGGAAAAGGCATACTTTTACCTTTTCGCCTTTCTTCAAGCCCTCGCAGTTGCGGTCAATTTTTATATACCCGTCCGAGTGGCAAATAACGGACATCACCCCTGATTTCGCGTACACAGGCACGGCGATGCTCCCATCTGTTTTCACGCAGAGGTATTCCTCTCTGCCGTGATTGGACGAAACGTTTTCTCCCAGTTCAAAAAACTCCGCGGCTCTTTCAACGTGCCTTCCCGTCATCATGCCGATAAGCGGTCTGATAACTATTTCCATCACAAAAAAGCAGGCTGCCGGGTGCCCGGGCAGGCCAAAAACCGGCTTGCCGTTTATTTCGCCTATAATAGTGGGCTTGCCCGGCTTCATAGCGAGACCGTGGGCAAAAACGGAACCCATGTTTTCAATGATCTTAACGGTCATATCCTTCGCTCCGGCAGAGGAGCCGCCGGAAATGACTACGGCATCACACTCTTCCGCAGCTTTTTTTACTGTATCGCAGATCACATCGGATTCATCTCTGACGGTGCCGTACATAATGGTTTCACAGCCATTTTCTATGCAAAAGGCGCTTATCATGCGGGAATTTACCTCCCGTATCTTACCGGGAGTCAGCGGCTCGCCAAGCCCGACTATTTCATTGCCGGTGGAGATGATGCCTACCACGGGCTTTTTACGCACGGTCACTTTGTCTATACCCGCAGAGGCAAGCAGACCTATAACGGCCGGGCTTATATAGTCCAAACGGTCGACTATGCACTCTCCTGGTTTTATATCGTCCCCGGCTTTTGTGACGTTTTCAAAGACGCTCACGGCTTTATATGCAAGACACATACCGTTGTCTTCCTCGGTGTTTTCCACAGGGATAACGGCATTCGCTCCGGGAGGCAGCATACCGCCGGTGGAGATCCTGAAGCATTCGCCTCTTTTTACAGGTTTTTCCGCGCACTCACCCATATTTATCTCGCCGACGACTTTAAGCCACGCCGGCAGGCTTTCCCCTGCGCCGTAGGTATCCTCCGCCGTAAGAGCGTAGCCGTCCATGGTGGAACGGGCAAAGGACGGAACAGGCTCGGCGCTGTAAACCGCCTGGGCTGCGACCGCTCCCAACGCCTCGTCCGGAGAAAGGATCTCCGTTTTGGTCTTGCCGGTCGGGAATTTTTCTTTTATTATTTTCAGCGCTTCGTCAACTGTTATAACACTCAGCATTTTAAAATCTCCACTGGTCGATAAATTTTCTGCCGAATTCGCTTTTGGGCTCTTTCAGGTCGGAGACGCCGCAATACTCCGACACCTCACCGTTGTTCAGAATCAAAACCTTTGTGGCCACGTTAAGCACCTGCCGTGGCAGATGGGTGGATATGAGCAGCGTTTTATTCTCCTTTTCACACACCTCCGCAAGGTACTTCTCCAAAGCCCGGGAGGTCTCGATATCCGCAGCGCTCATGGGCTCGTCCAGCAGAAGAAGATCATACTTCCCGGCTATCATTCTGGCAAAGCACATCCGCTGTTTTTCGCCCCCGGAAAGCTTTGCAGGCGGTTTGTCCCTCAGATCGGAGAGCATACATCTTGCCATTATCTCAGGGATATCCGCATCCTCCCGGGCTCCCAACTCTATGTTTTTTTTCGCGCTGCATCTGAAGCAGTACGGTGTCTGCGGCTCATAGCCTACGGTACAGTTTTCAGAAACTTTGATCGACCCGGAATCGGGCTTTATTATCCCGGAAACAAGTCGGAGAAGGGTGGATTTGCCGGAACCGTTGGGCCCGATGACCGCTACCCTTTCCCCTTTTTCTATATGAAGCTCATCTATTTTCAGTGAAAATGATGAGAAATTTTTTTCAAGTCCGTTTATTTTTATCATTTCATCTTCTCCTTGATGCCGTAGGCAACGGAGTTCACTAACAGCGAGATGCACAGGAGAATTATTCCCAGCGCGAGAGCCTTTTCAAAATCCCCCCTGTTGGTTTCCAGCATTATAGCCGTGGTCATTACCCTTGTCTTGAACTGGATGTTGCCGCCCACCATGGAGACGGCGCCCACCTCGGCAATGGATCTGCCGAAGCCCATTAAAACTATACTTACAAGCTGCCCTGCACATTCTTTGAAAAGCAGGGTCATTTCTTTATGCCAAGGCAAGCCCAGACCCCTTGCGGTCTCTGAAATGAGTTTTGATTTTTCCTCCGTTGCCGAAGCGGTCAGGCAGCAGATCACCGGGGTTATTAACAATATCTGGGCGATTATCATGATCTTGACGGAAAACATCAGGTGGAACGAACCAAAAGGCCCCACCGATCGGAACAGCATAAACACCACAAGGCCTGCCACCACAGGCGGCAAGCTCATAAGGGTGTTTAATATTCTCATTATTATGCCCTTGCCCTTTATTCCGGTGCGCCCCAGACAAATGCCCAGAACAATACCCAGCAGAGAGGATACCGCCGTGCTGAAAAAAGACATGGTCATTGTTGTCCCGATGATCTGAAAAAGCTCGGCGTTATCGTGCAATATCAGGTCAAAGGCCTTTTTGAAATATTCCATAATAATCACTTCAAGCCGTCACCTTGCGATGACGGCTTTTGGTTCTGGATTTATTTTTCTATGAGATAGAAGAGCTGCTCGCCGTATTCGGTGACGCCATACTCTTTGATGAGAGCCGCGGCCTCGTCGCTGAGAAGCCAATCAATAAGAGCCTGCGCGCCCTCTGTGTTTATCTTAATGTCTTTGCCCGCGAATTCAGCCGCTCCGGGGTTGACGCCAAGCAGCGAATAGGTGTTCTTCATATCGTCCGCTTCGGCTTTGATTATCATAAGGTTTGTGAGAGAATCCTTCATTGAAAGGAAGGTGGCCTTATCCGTAAGCACATAAGCCTTGAGCTCATTTGCCTTTGTAAGGGTGTCGCCCATGCCGGAGCCAAGAGAATTGTACCAGCTCTCCTTTGAGGGATCTATACCGGCGGACTCCCAGATGCCCGTCTCTTTGTTGTGCGTGCCGCTGTTGTCGCCGCGGGAAGCAAAGGGAGCCTTTGCCTCCGCGATCTTTTTAAATGCGTCGGCAGCGGTTGCCGTAGCCGCAATACCTGCCGGATCATCGGAAGGGCCTGCAATAACAAAGAAGTTGTACATAAACGAAAGACGCTCTGTTGAGGCAAAGCCGTCGTTAATGAAGGCTTCCTCCTGCTTTTTGGAGTGCACCAGAAGCAGATCCGCGTCGCCGGACTTCGCGTAGCCTATGGCTATGCCCGTACCTGCGGAGGCCACTTCCACCTTGTATCCGGTCTTCTTCTCAAAGGTGGGGAGAAGATAGCTCAAAAGGCCGGAATCGTTTACCGATGTGGTGGTCGCAAGCCTTATCGTGCCCTTTTCAGGTACCGTTGTACCCTCATCTGTCTGCTTGCCGCCGCAAGCCGCGAACGAAAACGCCAGGATCATAACGAGTAACACTGCCAGAAGTTTTTTCATAATTCATTCTCCTTTTCAAACACGGAAGGCAACCGGGTTTCCCCTGTCACCCTTAGCCGAGGACATTGAAGTCGTGATATTTCGGCTGCGTTCCTGAAGACGTGCGAAGAGCCGTTTAGCCCTCAGGAATCAGAAAATAAATTAAGACGGATAACCGCCAACTTCCCGGTTTATAATTCCAAAAGCAAATATTCGCCTTGCTATTGTATTTTTCTTATCTCTATGGTAAACTTTAACATAGAATAAGCAGAATTTCAAGGGGGCGTGATAAAATGGTCATATCCGTAGTGACCGTCAGCGACAGATGCAGCAAAAAGCTGTGCGATGATAAAAGCGGTCCGCTGATAACCGAGCTGTTATCAGGCATAGCGCAAACCGCGGAGTACGTTATCGTCCCCGATGAAAAGGAGATCATTTCAAGCGAGCTGATAAGGCTTGCCGATGAGGTGAAGTCGGATATAATTTTCACCACCGGCGGAACCGGCTTTGCCCCCCGGGACGTTACACCCGAGGCCACAAAGGCGGTGATTGTAAAAGAGGCTCCCGGCATCTCCGAGGCGATCAGGCAAAAGAGCCTTGAGATCACGCCAAAAGCAATGCTTTCAAGGGCTGTTTCCGGAATAAGGGGAAAGACTTTGATAATCAATCTGCCCGGCAGTCCAAAAGCCGTGAGCGAAAGTATAGAAATAATTCTGCCCGTTCTTGAACACGCCGTTGAGACGTTGCAGGGCAACACCCTGAACTGCGGAGGGAACTATGGCAAATCCTTATAAAACAAAAGCAGTCGACATAACTCAAAAGTCCGCGGCGGTAATAGGCTGCGGCGGCCTTGGCTGCAATATCTCCGTACACCTTGCGGGGCTCGGTATCGGGAAGCTGATACTTTCAGATTTTGATACGGTGAGCGAAAGCAACCTGAACCGCCAGTTTTTGTATAAATTTGAGGATATAGGCAAGCCCAAATGCGGCCTTGCGGCGCAAAGGTTAAAAGCCTACGCTCCGGAGTGCGATATAGTGACCGAGAACGTAAAAATACAAAGTGAAGCGGATCTCAGCTTTGCTAAAAACTGCGATATCATCTTCCTTGCGGTGGACAACAATCCCGCGAGAGGGCTCGTGCAGAACTTCTGCGCAAAGAATAATATCCCGCTTGTCAACGGCGGAATAAACAGATTTTTCGGCACGGCATATCTTTATGTGCCGGAGAAGACTCCCTGCCTTGCCTGCGCCGGGCTTATCGGGAACGAAACAAAAGACCTGACCCCCGTGACCTCAACAGTGGGGATCATCGGCGCCTTGCAGGTGGAATTAGGGGTAAAATATCTCTCCGGTTCAAGCTCGCAGGCAGGTATATTGCACATCTACGACAACGGAACAATTGAACAAATGAAAATAACGCCGCAAAAGGATTGCGGCATATGCGGGGTGAAAAAATGAGTGAATTACTCGGCTATATGGGCAAAGTCCTGTTTGTTGACCTGACCAACAGAACTCACAAGCTGTTTCCCTGGACGGATGCGGACAGAAAGCGTACTTTGGGCGGCAAGATCATGGCGGGAGATATCCTGCTGCACCACGTCAAGCCAGGAATGAAGGCGTTTGATGAGGACAACTGGATAGTTGTGACCACCGGCCCCCTCACGGGCTGCGGCTGTCCGAATTCTTCCCGTTTCAACATTTCCACGATCTCACCGCTCACCAACATCGTAACTTCATCAAACTGCGGCGGCGACTTTGGTCTCTCCCTCAAGAGAGCCGGTTACGACGCGGTGATATTCACAGGCAAGAGCGAAACGCCTGTCACCGTCAATATCACCGTTGACGACGTGACCTTTGAATCCGCTGAGGAGCTTTGGGGCAAGACCACAAGCGAGACTCAGAAGGAGCTGCCCGCCAATGCGGGCAAGCTGGTCATAGGTCCCGCCGGCGAGAACAAGGTATTGTACGCCTGCGTTTTCAGCAACGAGCGCACCGCCGGCCGCGGCGGCGTAGGCGCTGTTTTCGGGGATAAAAATCTCAAGGCGGTGACCGCCTTCGGCCATCTTATGCCAAAGGTATATAAACGGGAAAAGCTCAACGAGCTTAACAAAAAATGGTCGGATATATTAAGGACCCATCCTCTCACCGGCAGACAGCTGCCAAAGCTGGGCACCGCCGGTCTGATAGCCCCCATGCAAGCGCATAAAATACTGGCGACAAAGAACTTTTCCGCCGGCCGGTTTGACGACTTTGAAAAGGTCTCCGGCGAGGAGCTTGCGGAAAAGCACCTTATCCGCAACGCCGCCTGCACCACCTGCGTTATCCGCTGCGCCAGAATGGTCAATGTTGACGACAAGATCGTAAAGGGGCCGGAGCTTGAGATAATAGGTCTGATGGGTCCGAACATTATGAACAACCGTCTGGACAAGATAATTGAATGGAACTACGTCATTGACGAGATGGGCATGGACGCCATCTCAACCTCCGGCGTTGTGGCGTTTGCAATGGAGCTTGCGGAAAAGGGTCTGCATGATTTTGGCCTTGAATTCGGCAAGGTCGATAATATAACCGAGATCATCAAAAAGATCGCCCTGCGCGAGGGCGAGTATTCCGAGCTTGCGGACGGCACAAGGCTTATGAGCCAAAAGTACGGCGGCGAGGAATTCGCCATACAGTCAAAGGGCATGGAGCTTTCCGCCTATGAGCCCCGTCACGCTGTGGGTCAGGGCTTAGGCTACGCCACAAGCAACAGGGGCGGCTGTCACCTGAACGCAGGTTATATGGTCTGCGCCGAGGGTCTGGGGCTTGATATTGACGCCCTCACCCCCCACGGCAAAGCGGCGCTCTCCATTATGTTCCAGAACCTTATGGAGGCTGTATCCTCCTGCGGTGAATGTATCTTCACCTCCTACGCGGTGTTCCCGGCCTTTTTGGTGGACAAACCCAACTGGGGAGTTACCAAATCGATACTTGCGGTCTTCCCCTATGTGGGGCCGGTGGTCAATCTGTTAAGCCACTTTACAAAGGTGGCGCAGATCAATATTCCGCCCCTGCTCCCCCATCCCATTGCCATTTCATACGCCACGGGCATGAGGGCGAATATGGCAAGCATCCTCACCTGGGGCGCTTACGGCTTCAACACCGAACGAATGGCGAATATCATCCTCGGTCAAAAGGCCGGAGCGGACAAACTGCCCAAGAGGCTCACCGAGGAGCTTATGGATCCGGACGACCCCAGAACGAAGGTGCCCCTTGAAAAGATGAAAAAGGTCTATAACCGCGCCAGAGGCTGGAAGGACGGAGTACCCACTTATCACAGGCTGAAATCCCTCGGCATTGAGATCGATAAGGGTTTCTATGATCAGATCGTTGAGGAGGCGTTTAAAAATGGCTGACGTAACAATCAAACTTTTCGGCGTTTACAGGACTGACACCCAGATCTCAACCACAAAAATCGAGGCCGGCAAAATAACCGACGTTTTCTCCGCCATAAACAAGATGGCAGAAGAGAAATTCGCTGAAAAGCTAAAGGAAAATCCCGGCCTTGTAAAACCTGACGAGATAAAATTCAAGGACGCTGTGGTCTACGTAAACGGTGAAAAGTGTACAAAAAAAGGCAGGGCGCTCCATAGCAACGACGAAATATGGATAATGTCCCCTGCATCCGGAGGCTGAACTATGGCTTTTTATATTGATAAAAACGAATGCTTAGGCTGCGGCGCCTGCGCCTTCGCCTGTCTTTACAATATCCCTGCCCCCAACGAGGATAAGACCTGCTATGAGATAGACGGTGAAAAATGCATCGGCTGCGGCCAGTGCGAAAACATCTGCCCCAACGGCGCCATCAAACCCGCTCCGGGTCACAGGCGCATCCTTAAGGTCACCATTGACAAGGGCAAATGCATCGGCTGCTCCCTCTGCGCGAGGAAATGCTTTGCCAACGCCCCGCAGGGCAAGATCAAAGAGCCCTTCGAGATCGACCAGAGCAAATGCTTCAAGTGCGGCGCCTGCGCTCTGGCGTGCAAAAAGGACGCCATTGTGGTGGAGTACGAATAAAACTTAACCGGATTTTTCATAAAAGAACGTTGATTTGATATGATCGACGTTCTTTTTTGTTTGAGCCGGGCGTCAGACTCAGCAGAGATACAGGGCAAAGATAAATATTGCGCTTTAGAATATTACCGGCATACAAAAAACGGGACTGTTTTAGTAAAACAGCCCCACAGCTTTGTAGTTGTGTAAACAGCCAATGCAAAATTAGAGGGATAAATTCCAATTATTTGTTTGACTTTTTCTTTCAAAACCCGGCCGGCGTTGAGCGAAAGCTTTAGCGGCTTATGAGTGTTTTCGCATATACTCTATGGTTTTATACATCGTCTCACCCTGAAAAATACGGTCAAGGTTCCCGGCGAAATCAAGGCCGTACTTTTTATTCAGCCTGATGAGAGCGGCGTCCATACGGTCCTTTGGAGTTTGCGCTTCTGAGGGAAGGATATCCTCAAAGCGAAGCTGTTCCCAGCTTTCATTTGACATATGATACAGTCCCACTCCGATGAGCCTCACAGCCCTTTGAGGGGCGCGTTCCAGCAGCTTGACCGCCTCCTCATAGATCCTGATCGCCGAACGTGTAGGCGGGATCATTGACGAGCGGGTAATGTTTTTCATATCTGCATAGGTCAGCTTCAGCGTGACCCCTTCACCGTACAGCTCCACACGGGCGGCGCGGCGTTCCACGCTCATTGAAAGCAGCAGCAACGCGTCCTTCAGCAGTTCAATATCTGTGACGTCCTCCTGGAACGTCAACTCCCTGCTTATGGATTTTGCGTCCTCAGGTTTGTAGGGGCTGACCTTGCGTTCGTCAATGCCGAAGGCGAGTTGTGTGATCCATTGTCCCTGTTTGCCCAACAGATGGATAACCTCATCTTTTCTTTGCTGTATGTCCCGCACCGTTCTTATGCCTATGCCATAAAGCTTTTCGGCGGTTTTCGCTCCCACAGTATAAAGCACACGGATATCTCTGTCGATCATCAGGTCAACAAAATCGGCCTGCGTGGGGATCTCAAAGTATCCGTCCGGCTTCTTCTCCTCACTGGCGGTTTTTGCGGCGGATTTGCAATAAGCCACACCCACAGAGCAGGTCAATCCCAGTTCATCCCCGGTGCGGCGTTTTATAGTCCTTGCTATTTCACAGGCGTTTTCCCATGAGCCTGCCTTTTCCGTAACGTCAAGGTAAGCTTCATCCAAAGCGATATACTCGGAAGCGGAGGCATAGGCGTTCCATATTTCATGCAGTTGGGAGGATACCGCCCTGTACTTATCAAAATTCGGATGCATGAACACGCCGTTGGGACACAGCCGGTACGCTTCTTTGATATTCATTGCGGAATGTACGCCGAATTTTCTCGCCTCATAGCTGCAGGTGGCCACAACTCCACGTTCCCGGGGCAGCGAACCGATGATAAGAGGCTTGCCCTTTAAAGACGGATCATCCCTTATTTCAACCGAGGCATAAAAAGCGTCCATATCAACGTGAATGATTATCTGATCCAAAAAAGCGACCCCCTTTCCCAACATATCGTTTTTGCCAAAATCCTCAAAAAACTGCGGCATCACAGGAACCGTATCAAATTAACCGACACGCAAAGCACATCCGTACCCTTATCAGGCACCTTTGCAAAAATCTGAAGGATGCGGGATAAATAATCCGTATCTTCCCGTTTTTCGTTTTCCATTATATCATCAATCTACCCGTAAAATCAATTAAAAAGCCGCAAAGCGCGCAGCGTGCAAATTAAATCAGTTATAAATATTCCTTGTTTTTATTTTCGCCCTATGATATTATAAACTCATAAAAATACTAAAAAATTAAAGATGGTGCTTATATGGTTATGAAAATTTTAAACGTCTGGATCACGATAATAGTGTTTATTTCTTCGATATTCCGGGTAGATATGGGCTACGGGCTCAAGCCCACTAAAAAGACCGTTGACCTGAGCAGCTACTCCCTTGTGTGGAGCGATGAGTTCAAGGGCACGGAGCTTGACAAGAACAAATGGAACGATGCGCAGAACGTCAGCGGCATACATTGGGGCGAGGTCCGCAGGGGCGGTTACTGGCACAAGGATATGATAAGCGTTTATGACGACTGCCTGCACATCAAGACGGCCTATGTGGGCGCGGAAAAGGCGGCGGCCTACGGCGGCAATTACAAAGAGGGCTGGTACACCGGCTATGTCACCACCCAGAACTCAAACCCGAATGATGAAACAAACCCGGACAGGTTCCTTTACGGCTACTTTGAGACCCGGTGCATCCTGCCTGCCGGATACGGTCTGTGGTCCGCGTTCTGGATGATGAACGACGGAGTTTATCAGGTCAACGGGGACGGCACGGACGGCACGGAGATAGATATTTTCGAGAGCTTCGGCTACCGTTACGGTGAAAAGAAGACAAGGGACACCGTCTCCTGCAACCTGCACTGGGACGGCTACAACGAGGATCACAAATCGCAACACGTGGGCAGCTTCTACGCGAACGACCCCTATAAGGAGTTCAACACCTACGGCGTTATGTGGACGCCTGAGGAATACGTTTTCTATATAAACGGCCACGAATGCGCCCGCACGAACAGGGGCGGAGTTTCGCAGAACCCGGAAAACCTTATCCTTTCTGTGGAGATCTCAGGCCTTAACGGAGTTGTGGACGACCATCAGGGAGATATAACCAAAAACGTGGGTGACGTGGACTTTATCGTTGACTACGTTCACGTTTACCAGTTAAATGAAGTTAAATAATATTTGCGAATAAAATTCAAGCTCCGCGAGGCGTAATGCCCTGCGGAGCTTTTTATTATTTCCCAAAATTTTCCAGCGGCTTCCATTCAAGCTCAACCGTCTTTGCGCCCTTTTCGATCTCACTGCGCTGGCGGTCATAGGCTTTTTTAGTCAAAGAAACAGGCTGTTTATTGCGCTCTGACCAGTCAATAAACGCTGCTTCATCACCACAGCGCCAAAGAACGATATCCGACATCTCCCAAACCTCTTTTACTCCGCCGTACAGTTCACCGTAATCACGGGACTTTTTTACAAACTTGTTATACCGGAGGAGACTGTTTTCAGTGCTCCCTTCCACACCGTATTCGGCAGCTATATAACCGTTTGAAAGCACACGGATCTCACGCAGGCTGCCGTAAAGGCCTTTGTCGAACCATGAAAAGGTGTGTTCCGAAGGTGCTTCGCTTTCTTCGGACAGCCAAAAATACAGGCTTTTTAACCATATGTCGCCGTTTTCCTGCTCTTCGCCGAAGAACAGCTCCCTGTCGCCGTTGCCGTCAAGGTCGTGGAAGGCGTAATACAGCTTTGCCGGTTCCGCCTGATAGTAATATTTTTTCCCCGAATTGAACCAATCCAGATGTTTTTGATAATCTTCCAGCTCTCTTTTGATTATCTCCTCATATTTTGCCTGAACTTTCCCGTGCCGGGGGAACGCCTTTGGCGCGGCCATGGGTACAAAGCTGTTTGTGGGTTTATCGAGCCAGTTGACGGAGATATTATATTTCTGCGCAAAGTCCAGAAAATTCTTCGTTTCCAGCTTCACCGGTACCGCGTCGCCGTCAAGGAGCTTTACCCGCCTGTGGAATTCCTCTTCGGTGATTATTTCGTTTATCCATTGACCGTAGGGAGAATCCTTCGTGATCAAAGACTTGTAAAAGTGCTTATGATTGTATGTGGATGAAGGGCTGTAATTCACATTGTCGTTAGGCGGCTCCAATTCGTCCGTAAGGCCGCGCCTGCCGTCAACTATGACCGCATACTGATAGCTGGGCAAATAGCCGAAGCCGTAAGTGGCACGCAGAACGCCGTTGTTCAGGAGCACAGGAGAGTCCCAGCGGAAATCGGGGTCCATAAAGGGGCTCACGTCGATCTCCTGCACCGCTCCGTCCTTTATCCCGTACATACTGTTGACGACAGTTCCTCCCTGGATCATTTCATTGCTTCCATTGTTATCAACGTCGCAAAAAACGTAGGACTCGCTTATGAGCCTGAACTGCGGAGGTGTGATCCATTCACTGCTGTTGTTATTCTCCAAAATACTGTTTACTCTTTCGGATATATACGCCCTGTACAGCTCCCGCTCCTCCTTGCCCAACTGTTCAAGGGTAAACTGAACCATTTTCCGCGGCTTTGGCACAGTTATGCTGTTAAGATCAACTTTGCTTGGAGCCGTCTCCGTTATAGTATCCGCCGAGGTCACCGTCACCGCAGGTGTGGTGTTTTCCGCCGGAGACGTGGGCTTCGGTTTTCCTGTTCCGTAGCAGGCGGTACAGGAAAAAATCACAAGGCAAACAAGTATAGCTCCGATACATTTTATCTTCATGTTGACCCCTCCTGTTGAGATGATTTTCAATAGGCAGCGATTTTCGCTAATAAGTTTCGTTTTCGGCTGATGGCGTTATTTGCCAATCGGTAGGGAAAAGGGCAATATTATTTTTGTGGTATTTTTCCGAATAATAATCCACTGCGTTGAACACCGTGTCCGGGTAGATCACCCTTTCCTCAAAAACATCGGGAGTCACCATAAACATCAGATTATCAAGGGAAAATACCATATCCTCCACCAGCTCTCCGTCTTTGAGGAACAGTATCCGGCAGCCTGCTTTCAGGAACTTTATTTTTGGCCTCGCCTTCGGCTCGATATCCAAATTATAGTTCTCCACTACCCACCGGGGGCTCATTTTTCCGCCCATGTCAATATATGCAACGTCCCAGTCAAAATCCGTCGCCTCCCCCAGAGTCATCTGACTGTGTTCCTGCGCGTAGGCGCGAATATCATCGGCAAGAGGATCCTGTTTGCATATCACCGGCAAAAATTTATAAACCACCGCAGCGGCCAGCAGGATAACAGCAAAAATCAAAACGATTTTTTTCACTTTTTACATTCCCCTTTTTTAATTCTTTCCGTTATATGCCGGTCGATAAATATCCCCGGATCCGACTCTCTGCATTTGCCGCAGACGGTTTGCCAAAGCTCCGGCCAATCTCTGTACCTGTTATCGATATCCACCGGGAGCTTTTCGCCCTTCACCCGAACCCTCAAGGCAAAAGCGCCCATTGGGATCCCGGGTGAAAACAGCTCGACGCTTTCGATATCAGCATATTTTATGTCCGCATTTACAAGCGCGCCGCGAACGTACATATTTTCGCAGTGAAAACCGTCCTCATCCATTGTAATAGAATTACGGTATGCGTAAACGATATATCTCCTCATAAAAGTAAATATTATTACCGGGTACGCCACCGCCAGCGCAATGAAATAAAGCGTTCTGGATTCAAAGCTCAGGCGTTCCCCTGCCAACACCGGGACGGAAAGGAACGCCAACAGCGGAAGCAGCAAAGAAAGTATGATTTTTACCGTCATCCGGACTCTGCTTTTCTGATATTTTTTCACAGCGTATACCCCCTGTTAAATCAAAACGCATCTTTATCGTTCCAAACTATATTATATTTTTATGTTTATATCAAGCCGCCCCGCAAAATCGATGTGTTTTTTTGAAAAAACGATATTTTACCGCTTATCTCCGTCAGCTCACCACTTGCTGCCGTCGAATTTATATCCCGCAACGGGATAAACCTTGATCTCCTCCGTGCTGCCGCCCTTTATTCTGAAGATCCTTGTGCAGTCCCCGGCAAGGTAGAATTTTTTAAGGTCATAATACTTGCACAGAACGTCGAAATTGTGCCGGAGCTCGAGTTCGATGATATATTTACACTCCGGGATGAGCACGTTTTCGGCCTTTACAAAGGAATAGATATTTTCCACCTCGTTTATGCAGTGGTGCGCCGCCTGCAAAAAGTCACAGGATATTTCACTGTACGTGGCGCGCATAAAGTCGCCGTTGCGCTCCTCGCAGTCACCTAAAAACAGTATTGACGAGCCGTCAAAGCTCACCTTGATAATTGTTGTTGACTCGTTGTGTGAGTGGAGCCTTTTGTTTGCTTCTTTATCGTACCAGTCGAAAACCAGATCCTCGTTGGTGGTTATCACCTCAAACTCCGCGTTGGAAAGGGTGAAGCGCATACCTGTATGGGGTTTGAGGTAGAGCGCCTCCGGGTAACGCCTCGCAAGCCTCTCCTTGATAGTGTCCGTACAGGGATTGACATAGTTTATCACGCTCTTTGAGGGGAAATTGAACATTATCCTGCGAAGGTCGAAAATATCGGAATGATATTCCACGAGCTTTGAGAAGAACTCCATATGGTCGTCGTGGTTGTGGGTGCAGAACCAGGCGGAAACAACTATCCTTTCCCCCTCCCCGGTCCGGGTCATCTCCCGGGCGCGGGTGATGAACTCCTCCACCGCCTCGTCAGAGGCCTGCTCATGCTCACCGCCGTCGATAATAACAAGAGAATTGTCGTGGAGCCGGATAGCGTACACCATTCCGCAATCGCAGGTGATATCCTTGACCCCGTAGCTGTAATAGAGTCCAAACTGCATAAGCTCTGTATCCTCACGAAGGGGATTTTGATCGCCGTAGGAAAATTTTGATAAAGCCGCGCTCAAGCGGTCAATAATTATAGTAGTAATGGCTTTTGGTATGTTGAGATACGTGTAAACCGAAAAATCCGCGCCGATATATTCCCGGCATACAAGGCTGTCATTGATATTCTCAAAGTCGCATTTAAATCCGCATTTTTCAAGCTCGCCGCAGTAGGCGTCAAACTCAGCTCTGTTTGTCTCTTTTATTCTGGTTATGTAGGACTCTTTTTCGGAACCCTCCTGAGTTTCGATTTCAAGACCCGTTCCGTCCTTGAGTATAACGTCCTTTACTCCGCCCTTGTATTCAGGCAGTTTTCCAAAAAGCTCAGCACCGGTCATCATAAAAATCCTCCTAAATGTTCTATGTCAGCATTATATCAAAGGGGTACATCCAAGTCAACAAGCCCCTGACGCTTTACACAGGGGAAAATACAAAACAATCGTATTATTATTCACCGGGCTTTTTTAAGAAATTTTAAAAAATACTGA
>CAMOTT010000014.1 GCA_946626015.1 uncultured Clostridia bacterium
TGAGTATTCCATTGTGTCAGACTGTTCTTACACGGATGAGACAGTACCTCCCACGGACACTGAGCCCGGATATACACTGCATACCTGCAGCCTTTGCTCACATTCATACAGCGACAACGAAGTTCCGGCTTTGGGTCACGACTTTGACTCGCAGTGGCATTACGATGAATTTGAGCACTGGCATGAATGTTCAAGATGCGACCAGCACTCGGAGCAGAGCGCCCACGTCTGGGAATGGGTGGAAGATACACCGGCCACCTGTGTACAGACCGGCATAAAGCACGAGGAATGTTCGATTTGCCATATACGGCGAAACGAAAATACGGTAAGCTCCATAAACAACAACCATCCATCCTTTGACGACGACGGATTTTGTACCGTTTGCGGACATGGTCAGGAGCCTGTTCTGCACAATAATTATTATCAGATAAGCAATATCGGTCAGCTTTACAGGTTCGCGGAGATGGTGAACGAAGGCGAAAACACAATAAACGCCATGCTGATGAACGATATAGTAATCAACAAAAACGTGCTCAACGGCGATATGAGTCTGATTTCAGACACGTCCGCCCTTCGCGAATGGTCGGCAATGAGCGTTGATAACCCCTACCTCGGCACATTTGACGGAAACGGATTTTCAATAAGCGGTCTGTATTCCGACTCCGTTATAAATTATAACGGTTTCTTCTCGCAGATCGGCACCCGGGGCGTTGTAAAGAACCTCACCTTGAAGGATTCATATATCCGGTGCAACATCGGCGGCGGCGCGCTTTGCGGTCAGTCCTCCGGCACCATTCAGCACTGCTATGTGAATGCGAACATCGCAGGAAAGGGATATGTGGGAGGAATAGTCGGCACCTCCTATGGTACGTTGACAAACTGCGGCGCCGATATTTGCCTCAACAGCGAAACAAGCGGCGCAGGCGGAATTGTATGCATGGCGGACGGCGTTGTATCTAACTGCTTCGTCACCGGCAAAATGGACTGCACGGGTTCTCTTGTGCATCCTGCCGTGCCCATGAGCAGCGGAAACATTCGCATAAGCAACGTATACTATCTGGATACCCTGTCCTCCTCCACTGCCGGCATAGGCGGCACCGGGGCTTCTTACGATCAGTTCAAGTCCGGCGAAATAGCCTGGCTGCTCAACCAGAGCTCCTCCGGTAACACAGGCGTGTGGTCACAGGGACGCGAGCTTCCCGTTTTCGCGGATACAAACAATTCTCCTGTTTACAATGTCACCTACGCTGAAACCTCCAATGGAACATTGAGTGGCGAGATATACCTCAAGGCCGGTGAAACAGTAACAGTCAGCCTGGACGGTATGGCAAGCGGTTACTCCTGCACCCTTTATGTAAACGGAACGGCCATAGAGAAGAACACCTTTGCCATGCCCCATACCGATTGCACCGTATCGGCGCAGTTTACTCAGGGCGGAACACAGATACCCTGGGGTATGAAGATAATCGCTGATAAAGATACCGTAAACATTGGCGAAACCCTTCAGCTTAACGTTGTCTCCATCCCCTCAAACAGCCCCGTATCCGTCACGTGGATGTCAGAAAAGCCTGCAATCGCCACAGTCAGCAGATACGGTGTGGTAAAAGGCATTGCCCTGGGCAACGCTTCAATAACAGCCAAGGACAGCTACGGCAACACCTACTCCTTTAACGTGGTTGTTTCGTCAAGCGCTCCGGCAGTCAGGATATTCAGCGTTGACGGGAGCTTCAGCAAAAAGGTTAATATGTGGAAGAGTTATTCCTCCGCCACAATGGAGCTTGACTTCTTCGTCTACAACTGCAACGACGCCGTGGAATATAAATGGTTCTCATCCAATCCGGACGTCAATGTTAAAAACGGCCACATAACCAACACAGGCTGGTTCAGCCGCAGTTCAAAAATAAGCCTGATCGCCTATGACGCGCAGGGCAATATCATCGCCAAGGATACCGTAAAGGTGAGCTTCTATAAATTCAGCTGGCAGGCAAGGTTTATGGCAAACTCAGCGGATGCTGAAACTTTGGCGGATACTCCCTCCCCTGTTGCCGAAAGAACCGCAACCGCAAACAGCAGCATTTTATCCGGGCTTTTCGCCTATGTGTTGAACGTGTTTAAACTGTTGTTTGCAAATATAAGATAACAAAACAGCAAAACAGCAACAAATCACCCCGCGGAGCTGAACCTTCGCGGGGTGATTTGTAATTGTATTTATGATTATTATTTACTAAAACCTTCCGGCTCCGTCAGGCGGGCGTAAACATAGCTTATCATATGGTTGCCCTCAAAAAAGACTACTCTGAAATATGCCGTATCATTCTCATTCTCTGTGTAGTAAGTGCTCTTTTGTTCGTTCTTTATTTCCACCATGGAATGCTTGGAGCAAAGGGATAGTATTCTTGCCTTTTCCTGCTCATACTCAGCTTCCGGCAGCGTCCACTGCGCGCCTATGCACCAGGATCTGCTGTCTACTTTTTTGTACTCGTACTTTATATCCTGCGCCGAGGCCGGTATTTTTCCCGGGAAAAGTCCGTAGTATTCGCTTTGTTCATATACGCCGCCGTCTGTCACGAGATAATTCTTTGGCTCCGTTGTCTTTGATAACGACGGATAGCCTGGAATAAAAACAAAGATAGAAGCTATTACAGACGGTATCAGCAACAGTATAAGCAACACCTTGAGGATCTTTCTCAGCTTCTCTTTCCTCATTCTCGGGAGAGTGAAGAAAGCGGTAAACAGGATTGCAGGCAGGAAATACACCGCCACAAAAACAGGTTTGACGACTGGGAACTTCAGTTGCGACATATTGACAAGCAGGCTTATCAGTGCAAGTATCGCCCATACAGCGGGCAAAATATAGTTTTTGTAATTATTCTTTTTCTTCATCATTTGAAATTTCCTTGGCTGTGGCGCCCTTTTTGTCGCTGTATTTTTTTATGAATATAGAAGAAACAATAGCAAAAATAAGTATGGGCAGAACGTAAAGATAACTCAAGGGATTTGTAAGGTCGCCCTTCGCGCCCAACAGCGCCCACAAAAGATTAAGGGGCAGCATTCCGATGTTTGCCGCAAGCATATACTTCCCGTAGGGAATATTAAGGGCTCCGAAAATAACACTGCTCAGATCGCTGGGCAAAAGGCCTGAGGCTTTGATGATGAACACCAGCACAAAGTCATTGGCCTCGGCAAAATCATCGATCTTTTTTATGCTTGAAAACTTGCCCTTTAAAGAGTCTATCATGGGCTTGCCGGTAAATTTGCCCAGAACATAGGGCAGCGAAAGGCTTAAAATAGTAGCCAAAAGATTGACAAGGATGGCCTGCCAGTAATGTTCAAACACGAAGCCGGAAAGGGCGAAAAGCACCGCCGGAGGGAACACAAGAGCAAAGGATTTGATAACCGAGAACAAAATCAAAGCGCCGCCTATTTTGAGCGCGCCCATATCGCTGAAAATTTTGCTGAGCTCGTCTATGTTGCCCACGGAAATATTTTTCTTTTTGATAAATATTATACAAGCCACCATCATAACCAGCATAAACACGCCGGATAAGATCTGCAAAACTTTCACCAGTTTTTGGTAGTCCTTCTCCTTGGCGTTGGGATTTTTGTCGGTTATTGCCGCCATAAAGCACCATCCTTCTTACAAAATCTTTTCAGTTGCTGTGGTTCGTGGTACAATTATACAGCATAAATAGGTTTTTATCAATATAAAAATAATTCAAGCAAAATTAAAAATTAAGCAAATCTTAAGAATTATCCGATTGACTTCTCTTGTTAGGTAATATATAATTACCAAGGATATGTGTGTTCATACTAAAATTAAGGAGAATCATTTCATGAGGCAGCTCAAATTCAATGCTGACGGTAGATTCAAGATATTGCAAATATCTGATATACAAGATGCTTGCGATATTTCCCCACACACTATTAAACTGATATCTGCTGCGCTTGACCGGGAAAAACCCGATTTTGTTATTTTTTCCGGGGATATGATCAAGGGTTACTCTCTTAAATTTATGTTCGGCGACACCGCAGGAAAAATAAAAAAAGCCATAAATCAGTTTTTAGAGCCTGTTGTCAGCCGTAAGATTCCCTTTACCGTTGCCTTTGGCAACCACGATCTTCAGGCGTCGCTTTCCCTGCAAAAGCAACTGGAAATATACCAGGAGTCGGAATATTGCTGCGCTTATGACACCCCCGGAATCGATGGCTGCGCCAACCACAATATTCCGATTTACAGCAACGACGGCTCAAAGATCCTTTTTAACCTCTATGTTATTGACAGCCACGGTTCGGCCAAGTTTACCGGTTACACCCCCATCGCGCAAAATCAGATAAAGTGGTATCAGGACAAGCGTGACGAGCTAAAAGAACAGAACGGCGGCGAATTTGTGCCCTCAGTTATCTTCCAGCACATACCCGTTGAGCAGGTTTTCAAGCTCTATTCCGAAGTCCCGAAGAAAACCAAAAATGCTGTTCCCGGTTTTGGAAAATACAAGAACAAATTTTATATCCTTAACAAAGATCTTGTAAATGAGGGCGCGTTTTTCGGCGAAAGCCCGGCCGTTCCCCTTGAAGATTCCGGGCTGTTTGACGCCGCCGCGGAAAACGGTGACGTTAAAGGCATCTATTTCGGTCACGACCATAAAAACGGCTTTTCAGGCAAAGTGGGAAACATTGAGCTGGGCTACTGCCCCGGCTGCGGTTACACGGTATACGGCCCTGCAAAGAACAGAGGCTTCCGTGTTTTTGAGATCAACGCGGAAAATCCGGCGGAATACACCTCCCGGCTCATATCTCACAGCTCGCTTTTAGGTGAACACAGCCACCTGCCTTTCATGACAAAGGTGACGGATCTTACCCCCACAAGCGTTGCCGCAGGCGTTTCATTTTTCAGCAAACTTCTGGCAGGCATAGTGATATTGATAGCTTTGATCATCTTCTTGAACAACCGCTAAATAAATTATTATAAGGAATGAGGCATATACAATGAGCAAAAAAGAAAACTCCTTTACCACAAAGCACGCTGAACTCTGGAAATTCATCAAGTTCTCCTTTACCGGCGTATTCGCCACAGGCGTTGAGCTTGCGATTTATTACATACTTCTTTACACAGTATTCAAGAACATCAAGGGTGACCCAATAGATATTTTAGGGCTCCTTCATTACGATGCAAAAGGCGTTTTCCTTTCATTTGTTATTTCCACAACCGTAGGCTATGTGATCGCCTTCCTTATTAACCGAAAAACCACATTTGCCGCAGATTCAAATGTGGTAGTCAGCGCCATCCTTTACACCCTTCTGGTAATATTCACTATTTTAGCAACAGCGTGGATCGGCGCTGCTATAAAAGACTGGTCCGTTGCAAAGGCAACAGCCGAAGGCGTTACCGAAGCCGCCGCCAACCGTTGGAACTTTATCGGCGACAACGTGGGCAAACCCTTTGCCGCCCTTGTAGCTACCGCCTGGACCTATCCCATCAACCGTTTTGTTATCCATCGCCACAAGAAAACCAATGAAGACGCAAAGAAAGACTGATAAATAAAAATATATTAGCCATTTGTTCCGGCGGCAAAAATTCAGCGGAATAAACGGCTAATAATTTTGTGAAGAGCTTATGTTTGAATATATTTCAAAAAGTGAACACGACACCGAGCAGCTTGGGTTCAAGCTTGCCGGCAATCTGAAAGCCGGGGATGTTCTGGCCTTTTTCGGTGATCTGGGCGCAGGCAAAACCGCCTTTACCCGGGGGCTCGCCCGCGGCCTTGGCATAACGGATACTGTCAGCAGCCCCACGTTTTCCATTGTCCATGAATACAGCGGCAGGCTTCCCCTGTTCCACTTTGATATGTACCGTGTAAATTCATGGGACGGGCTCTACTCCACCGGCTTTTTCGACTACCTTGAAATGGGCGGCATAATAGCAATTGAATGGAGCGAAAACATCGAGAACGTCCTGCCGGATGGGCATATCCGTGTTGAGATAAACCGAACCGGCAGCGGCGATGACAATGAGCGTAGAATTACCATTATCGGAGATGACAGAATATATGAAAATCTTGGCGATTGATTCCTCGGCGGTCTCGGCCAGCGCCGCAATAGTTGAGGACGAAAAAATAATCGGAAGAGCCTTTTTAAACGTAGGGCTTACCCACTCCCAGACCCTGATGCCGATGGTGGATTCCATTCTCAAGCTCTCCGGAACAGACGTGGGCAGTATAGACGCTTTTGCCGTCACAAACGGCCCCGGTTCCTTTACAGGGGTCAGGATAGGCGTTGCCACCATTAAAGGCCTTGCCGCCGCAGAAAACAAGCCCTGCGCAGGCATTTCCACGCTGGAAGCAATGGCCTACAATTTCATTGACCGGGATTGCATCGTCTGCTCCGTGATGGACGCGCGCTGCTCCCAGGTCTATACCGCTTTTTTCAAATGCGGGAACAAAAAAGTCACCCGTTTGACCCCGGACTCGGCAAAACCGATAGCTGAGCTTGAAAAAGAAATAAAAAATTTGAATAATTCTGTAATTTTTGTGGGCGATGGCGCTGAAATGTGCTATAATATGTTGAAAGCTGTATGTAAAGCTGAATTGTCATGCTTAAATCTTCGTTATCAGGACGCCGTTGGCGTGGCTTTGGCAGCTTTTTCGCACAACGGCGGGTTCGTTTCGCCTGACAAGCTGGGCGTGGAATACCTGCGTATGCCTCAGGCCGAAAGAGAACTCAGGAAAAAGGAGCTGTTAAAATGACTGTCGCTTTAGGATGTGACCACGCAGGATTTGATCTTAAAGAAAAAATCAAAAAGCACCTTGAAACCAACAATATTGCTGTCAAGGATTTCGGTACATATTCATCGGAGTCCACGGATTACGCGATATATGCCGCCAAAGTCGGTCATGCTGTGGCAGAGGGCGAAACTGATCTGGGCATACTTTGCTGCGGCACAGGGATGGGCATTTCCATCGCCGCCAACAAGGTCAAGGGCGTGCGCGCCGCCTGCTGCTATTCCTCTGAGATAGCCGTGCTTTCCCGAACCCATAACGATGCAAACGTTCTCGCTCTGGGCAGCAGGTTTATAGACCACGATCAGGCTCTGACGATAGTTGACACCTTTATTTCGACCAAATTCAGCGGCGAAGAGCGGCATATCAAACGCATAAACCAGATAACGGATATTGAAAACGGAAAACTTTAAAATAAAAAAGAAGCCGTCAAACGGCTTCGGAAACGAGGAAAATTATGTCAGGAACGATCACCATCACAAACCATCCCCTTATTCAGCACAAGGTCTCTATTTTAAGAGATAAGAACACATCCTCAAAGGATTTCCGTGCGCTTGTCGGCGAGATCGCCATGCTCATGTGCTACGAGGCGACCCGTGACCTTCCCCTTGAAGAAAGGGCTATAGAGACTCCCGTCGCCATGGCAAATACAAAAGTACTTGCGGGCAAAAAGCTTGCCTTTGTCCCCATCCTCCGCGCAGGTCTCGGAATGGTGGACGGCGTTTTGCAGCTTGTTCCCTCCGCCCGTGTGGGTCACATCGGACTTTATCGCGATCCGGAGACGCTTAAGCCTGTGGAATACTACTGCAAGCTCCCGGCGGACATTGCAGACCGTGAGGTCATAGTGCTCGATCCCATGCTTGCCACCGGCGGTTCAGCCATCGACGCTATCTCTCTGATCAAAAAGCGCAACCCCAAGTCAATCAAATTCATGGGACTTATCGCCGCTCCCGAGGGACTTGATGCTCTCCACAAAGCTCATCCGGACGTTGATATTTTCTGCGCTGCCAAGGACGAAAGACTTAACGATCACGGTTACATTGTTCCCGGCCTCGGCGACGCGGGCGACAGGATCTTCGGCACAAAGTAATCAAAAGCTCATATTTTTGATAAATTCATCCGCAAAGCAGGCGTTTGTGGAAAGTTCAACCGTTTCCACCCTGCGTGCAAGTGAATTTGAGTAATTCAATAACTTCTTATTCAACAGCATCAATGCCGCGCCGCAAGCCGCGGCATTGCCTATGCTGTGTTTTTTTATGTCTTTTTCAAAGGGCAGCAGACCTATCGAAACCGCCGAATCAACATCCATATAGTTCCCAAATCCCCCGGCAAGATAGACGGAGGACACGGCTTCGCAGGAAATACCGGCGGCGTTGAGCAGAGCCTTTATACCTGCCGCCAGGGCTGACTTGCCCAGCTGTATGTTCCTGATATCCGCCTGGGATATTTCAACGTCTGAACCGGGAATGGTAAATATTCCGCTCCCCTCTTCGCCCTTTACAAAACCGACAAACTTATGCCCCGAAGTTTTTATAAGCCCTGTTTTATCTATTATTCCGCATTTGAGCATAACCGCCGCAGCGTCGATTATCCCGGAACCGCAGATCCCCTTTGGCTCCCCGTTACCGATAACGGTAAAACTTATATCTTTCCCATCAAAGCGAACATGGTCAACCGCGCCCTCAACAGCCGGGCTTCCCATTGAGAGCCCCGCGCCCTCAAAAGCAGGCCCTGCCGCGGCGGAACAGGCGTAAAGTCTGCCGCCCCGGGAAAGGACTATTTCACCGTTTGTTCCTATATCCAGCAAAATAGCCGTATCTTCATTTTTGTATATTCCGCTCCCTATGACAGCTGCCGTGGTATCAGCCCCGACAAAGGCGGAAACAGTGCTAATAAGGTAAAGCTTCGCGTTTTTGCAGTCTATACCGAGCTCGGAGGGTTCCACGTACTCACCAAAATTACAATCGGCTTTGAAGGGCGCCGCTGAGATGGAGACCGGGTCCCTGCCGGCAAGCAGATACAGCATAGCCGAGTTTCCTGCGGCACAGATATGTTTTATATGCCCCCTGTCAGGACACAGTTCCTTTATAATATCATTTATGCACTGCGCGATAAGCCCCTGCAAACGCTGCAAATTTCCGTTTACCGCCGAGCTTATCCGGGATATGACGTCCGCGCCATAGGCCCTCTGAGGGTTTGTTTTGACGCATTTTTCAAGCACCTTGCCCGTGGCAAGGTCAATAAGGTACCCGGCCACCGTGGTGGTGCCTATATCCAGAGCCACCCCGTAGCCGCTGCCTACAGGATCAAGCTCAAAATCATCCGCAACAAAATCCGACATAATATCTCCGTAGCTCTCCCCGGATAATTCCACCGTGCAGTCCCCTGTAAGCATGGTCATGCAGGCGAGCCTGACGCCCTGGTTTATTTCGCCGCGGCTCAGGAGGGCAAGCTCCGCCGCAGCGGGTTTTGATGCGGCTCCCGCCACCCTGACCTTGCATTTGCCGCACTTTCCCCTGCCAGCGCAGGGCATGGGCAGCTCGATCCCGGCAGCCTTGACAACTTCGGAAACAAGTACGGGTTCTTCGATATTCACGATTATCTTCTCTTTGCCGCTAATGATCTCCACCGGCATAAAATCACTCCTGTTGCGGTGTAAAAATCGGCGTACCGGGGTTGCCCAATACGCCGATACATTAAGTTTTATCCGCCCTCAATTATTTTTTGGTGGTAGCCTCGACAACTCCGCTATCATTGGCTTTTGTTGTGGTTTCTTCGCCGGACTTGGTAGTTTCGTTAGACGTGGCCTTCGTTGTCTCGTCAGAGGATTTCTTTGTTGTCGTCTCATCAGAGGACGCCTTAGTCGTGGTTTCGCTGCTCTTGGTGGTAGAGCTCTTGCTGTAATAAGAAGACGCTCTCTTTTCAAGAGTTTCTATATCGCTGCCGATCTCTCCGTAAATATTATTGGAGGCCGCGTATGACTTAACCTTTGCAATGTAATTGTCAAAATCCTTTTGGTCAATGGTATCGAATTTTGTTGTCTTCTTAAAATCGCTCCAGGAAAGCTCTTGACCCATATAATTGAATTTTGGAATACCGTTCATGGGGTCGCTCCGGCTCTGCTTTTTGGTGGTTGACTCGGTCTTCTTAGCAGTGGTTGTTTCTTTCTTCTTTGTGGTGGTTTCTCTGTGCTTCCTTGTGGTATCGGGCTCTGTTTCCGCTTCAGTAGTGGTCTCCTCTTCAGTGGTTATCTCCTCAATAAACAAGGTAGTAAATTCCTCTGTTGTGGTCTCCTCTGTGGTAGTCTCGGTGGTGGTTTCATCCTTGTTGTTCATCCTGTTGATGATCTTTGGTACAAAGATGATCGCGAGCACGACCACTGCCACAAGTATTGCCACAACAGGCAGGATCTTTGAAAAATCAACGCCGCCGTCCGAGGGGCCGCCCATGCCGCCGCTGCCGCCGTTTTCCGGCGCATAATCATCATTGAGCTGTGAATGGACTGAGTTCAAAAAATCGTTATTGTTTTCCATAAGTGATAAACTCCTTTTTGTTATATATTATTTTTTAACGCCGTTTTAGCTTTTGCTACAAGATCCTTTACACGTTCCTTGTCAGTGCGAAGCACCCTTCCCACCTCGGAATAAGACATTTCTTCGATATAAACAAGATAAAGCACGGTTTTATAGTCATCGTCAAGCCCTTTCATGGAATCAACAATAAACCTCTGCTCCTCGGAAGTAAGCACCGTATTTTCAAGCTCGATAAGATCGTTGGCGTTGATGGGGTCATTATCGTTAGCCCTCGCCTCCGGGGATTTTTTGAGGGATATGGCTCTGTATCTGGCATAGGCGCAAAGATAGGCTTTTATATGGGAACCATCCTCAAACTTATCCTTGTTCCTGTAAAGCTCGATAAAGGCCTCCTTTGCTATGCTCTCCGCCAGAGGAACGCTGTTAATAAAACGGGTGATGAATAAAATAAGATTATTTTTGTACTCAACTACAAGGTCATCAAACGCATAAGCATCGCCGTCTTTAAATCTCTCAAACAAGCTTTCAATGTACAAAAAAAGTCCTCCTTTACCCAATAATATGCTATTTATTATACACAACTTGTTGTTGTTTGTAAATATCTAAAGCACAAAATAATGTAAAATATTGTTATTTTTTGTTATTTCTTCAGTTTTTTGCAATAATATCGGCATACCTCTATTGACTTTTTAATTTGCCGGTGATAACCTTTTGTTGTACTGTAAAAATATTCAGAGGTGATTTTATGATACGCGACCCCGAAAATATCCTTTGGTACGACAAGCCCGCATCAGAATGGACGGCCGCCATACCTGTGGGCAACGGCACTCTGGGCGCCATGATCTACGGACGGGTGAACAAAGAGGTCATCTCCCTGAACCATGACCAGCTGTGGTCAGGCATTCCCAGGGACACCAACGTTCCCGGCAGCTATGAGCTTTTTAAAAGGGCCCGGGAGCTTGCCGCTGAGGATAAACTTTGCGAGGCTGAGGAAGAGATCGAAAAAGGCTTTTCCGGCATCAGCAGTCAGGCCTACCTGCCCCTTGGGGATATGATAATAGAATCCGGCACCTGTAAAAGGGCAAAAGATTACACAAGAGAGCTTGATATGACCACAGGCACAGCCTCTGTTGAGTATGATCAGGGCGGAATACATTTCAGCCGCAGGATCTTTGCCTCATTTCCGGACAAGGTTATTGCCGTCCGCGTTTCATCAAACGCCCCTGCCGGCTTCACTTTAAAGCTCAAAAGCCAGCTCAAGCACACCGCGGAGGTCACCTCTGACGGATTATTCATCAGCGGCGAATGCCCCTGGACGATTGTT
This sequence comes from uncultured Clostridia bacterium, assembly GCA_946626015.1. Classification (GTDB taxonomy): domain Bacteria; phylum Bacillota; class Clostridia; order Oscillospirales; family Acutalibacteraceae; genus JAAZFZ01. The sequence goes on from CAMOTT010000014.1 coordinate 11,634, forward strand.
GAAAAGAAAAGATCCCGCCAATGGGCATACAGTTCAAAGGACAGCGAGCGCGGCATACAGTTCCTCGCCGGAGCCCGGATCATCAGCAACGGAACAATTGTGCCCGGCAAGGACTCCCTGAGCGTTTCCAAGGCCACCGATACCGTTATATATTTCACCTGTGAAACGAGCTACAACGGCTGGAACAGGCACCCGGTTCTTGACGGTAAGCCCTATATCGAGCCCTGTAAAGAGCGTCTTGCGGCTCTGGACAGCAAAAGTTATGATCGCATATATGAGGCTCACGTGTCGGATTACCGCGGAATGTATGACAGGGTAAAGCTTCACCTCGAAAACGACCGGGCAAAAGACGTGCCCACCGACAAAAGGCTGATTGAATTCTTCAGCGACAAAAACGATCTGCCCCTTTACGTACTGCTGTACAACTTCGGCAGATATCTCATCATAGCCTCCTCCCGTGAGGGCAGTCAGCCCGGAAACCTCCAAGGCATATGGAACCACAGGCTTTATCCCTCCTGGAATTCCAACTACACCACGAACATCAATACGGAGATGAACTACTGGCCCGTGCTGATGTGCGATATGCCGGAGAACAATTTGCCGCTTATCGAAATGTTGAAGGATATTTCCGTTGCCGGCGAAAAGACCGCCAGGGTGCATTATGACGCCCCCGGCTTTGCCTGCCACCACAACGTTGATATCTGGCGCATCACTACACCTGCCCCGGGCAGCGCCCAGTGGTCCTTCTGGCCCATGGCCGGCAGCTGGATGTGCCACAACCTTTTTGATCACTATGAATACACAGCGGACAAAGATTTTTTGACTGAGACAGCTTATCCCATAATGAAGAAATCCGCGGAATTCTGCCTGCATATGCTTGTTCCGGACAAGGATGGATACCTTATCTTCTCCCCCTCCACTTCCCCCGAGAATGAATTTATCCGCAACGGCAGGAACATAGCCGTCTCCCAGACCACCACCATGACCATGGGTATCGTGCGCGAGCTGTTCCTCAACTGCGTAAAATGCTTTGATATTTTAGGTATCGACGATGAGTTCTCCGCCGCGGTGCGTGAGGCTCTGCCCAAGCTTTTGCCCTACCGTATCGGTTCAAAGGGTCAGCTGCTTGAATGGTACATGGAGGAAACAGAGCACGAGCCCCACCACAGGCACGTCTCCCACCTCTACTCCCTGCACCCGGCAAACATCATTACCCCGGAAAAGACCCCGGAGCTTGCCGAGGCCTGCAGAAAGACCCTTGAGCTCAGAGGTGACGAGGGCACAGGCTGGAGCCTTGGCTGGAAGATCAATTTCTGGGCGAGGCTGCGCGATGGCAACCGGGCGGTTACTCTTATAGAGAAACAGCTCAGACCCTGCTTTTCAAAGGGCAGAAATATGTCAAAGGGCGGCGGCACCTACCCCAACCTGTTCGACGCTCATCCCCCCTTCCAGATCGACGGCAATTTCGGCGCCGCCAGCGGAATAACCGAAATGCTTATGCAGTCCGTTGACAACGTCATCTATCTGCTCCCCGCCCTCCCCGACAAATGGGGAACAGGCTCCGTAAAAGGTTTGAGAGCAAAGGGCAACATCAAGGTTGACATCGCCTGGAAAGACGGCAAGCTCACAGAATATAAACTCAACGGAAACACGGATAACACCGTGGTCATCTATAACGGCGAAAAAATAAACTGAGGTCGGAGGGCGCCGGATGAAAGCTGATCTTTATGATTTTGACAAGACCGTGTACGCCGGGGATTCCGGCATGGATTTCTGGAAATACTGTATCAAGCGTAAGCCATCCATAATCATTTACCTGCCCTATCAGATTCTCTGCGCGGTAAAATTCTACCTAAAGATCGGGGATCCTGATAAAAACAAGGCGGCTTTATACTGCTACTTTCCAAAGATAGACGCAGTTGAATACGCCCGGGATTTTTGGGAAAGCCACCGGGATAAGATATACAGCTTCTTCCTGCCCGAAAACAGAGAAAACCCTGCGGTAATCTGTTCCGCATCCCCGGAATTTTTTCTCAAAATAATATGTGACGAGCTTAAGGTGGACACCCTTATAGGCACGGTTGTGGATCCGCAAACGGGAAAGCTTTTCTCAAAGAACTGCCGCCGGGAGGAAAAGGTGCGGCGAATAAAAGCCGCCATACCCGAATACGAGTTTGTAAACGTTTTCTCGGACAGCTTAAAAAACGATATGCCAATACTTACCCTGGGAGAAAACGCCTTCCACACCGTCAACGGCAACCCTGTTCAGATCAAATTAAAATAATACCGCACAAAAACAGCCCCTGTGATCTTAACGTCACAAGGGCTGTTTCTTTGCCGTTATTGTGTTTCCGCTCCCGATCGCTTTTGCAAAGGGGTTTGCACGAAACCGGCTTTGCCTGTATGCAGACAAAAAAGCTCCACAGGGGAACTCCCCTACACAATCGACTTGATTCGGGCTGTCATATATACAGGGGAGTTCCCCCGTAACATACAGACTTTGGGTTTAAGATGCTTTTTCTCGGAGGTTTTTTTGAATGTCATAGACAGTTTCCAGCATATTCTCCGCAAATATTCCGTAACCCTGAAGAGGATCGTTGACATAGACGTGAGTAACAGCGCCCACAAGCATATTGTTCTGTATGATAGGGCTGCCGCTCATGCCCTGCACGATACCTCCGGTGCGGGATATAAGGTCATTATCCGTAACTTTTATCACCATATTCTTAAGTCCGGTATCGGAATTTGAGCAAAGTCTTGTGATCAGAACGTCGTAGTATTCCGGGCCGTCTCCCACGTTTGAGATTATCTGCGCTTTCCCGGGTTTGACCTCGTTTGAGAGCGCAATGGGAACAGGCTCCGCCTTAACGGGGAATTGCTTCGCTGTTCCGTATATCCCCGTCTCGCAGTTTCGGGTAAGGGGACCCAGCACGTTTCCCCCGAAGATCCCGCAAAGCTCTCCGGGCTTGCCGTGGCCGCCTTTGTAGCAGCCCTTTACCGCGGCATCGAGAGCATCCCCTTTAGAAAGAGGCAGTATCTCATTGGTGTCAACGTCGCAAACCGCATGACCAAGACCTGCAAATATCCCGGTATACTTATCATAAAACGTCAGTGTTCCTATTCCGGCAGAGCTGTCCCGCACCCATACGCCGATTTTGTATTTGCCGTCGGTTCCTTCAGCGGGGGTCATTGTCAGCTCCATAGCTTTGCCGCCTCTCATGATCCTGACTTTCACTTTTTTACCCAGACTTTTTTCCACAATATCCGAAACCTGTGATCTCCTGTTGACCTGTATTCCATCTATCGACAAAATCGTATCTCCGCTCTTCAGTCCCGCCGCCTTTGCAGGGCTGATATTTCCGTAAGCTGTTGTAACAAGGTCAAGCTTGGCAACAATAACGCCCTTTGTATAAAGGCGTATACCAAACACTTCTCCGCCGGGCACAACATAGGTTCGTTGTGTAACGGAAACAGTTGATGACTTTATGGGAAAGACGTTCAAGACCTTGATGTCGGCCTCATATTCGATCTTTTCATCAAGCCCCGCGGAGGACCGGACCGTAGGCCTGCCCTTTTCGCCGTTGACCTTTTTTACGTTTACAGTATACGGAGAGGGAAGCTGCGGCGCATTGCCGGAAACGATGGCTATATCGTCCGGCAACGCAAATTTTCCGTGACCTATTATGCCGAAAACAAGCGTACAACACACAAAACCGAATACACAAAGGCTTTTGAAAAGTTTTTGCATTTTGTCCACCGTTTACCTTTCCGGCATTAAAATCGAATTAAACTTCGATTTTCCTCCGGCGGTTCATCACCGCAATGATAATTTGTGCATTTAATCAGGGATTATTTACGGTAAATCAGAACAAAAAATGCAAGGGATACCTTGCCGGAATAAAGAAATTTACAAGGGTTTATTTTATTTAAATATCGACAAAATATGTTTTTTATGCTATTATATTAAAAGTGCGGCATAATGATAGGGAAAGGTGGTGTGCGGAACCGCAGCGGCAGAATTTTTTATTTACGGTTCCTCTTGAATGAAAAAGAAATCCGAATTTTACGACAACGTCCCCCCTGTAAAAACCATCAAAGAGCTCGTCACCTACGGCGTGGGCAAGGGGCAGGACGAAAAAATACTCATCTACCACAAAAACGAGATCGAGCATACAAAGACCTTCAACGACGTCTGGCACGATATCAACGGCCTGGGCGCGTATCTTTTCAGCATCGGCTTAAAGGATTGCCACATAGCCCTGATCGACAAAAATTCATATGAATGGATCGTTTCATATTTCGCGGTCTTGCTTGGCCGGGATGTTTTTGTGCCGCTTGACCCCAAGCTCTCCGGGGAGGATCTTGCGCAGCAGCTCATTGAAAGCGACTGCAAAGGCATATTCTATTCCGAGCATTTCAAGGAGCAGGTGGATATTATCCGAAACACCCCGGGTATGCCCATCACAAATTATCTTGAGCTTGAAAAATTCGACGAATATGTGGCGGAGGGTCAGAAGATACTTGAGGGCGGCAACAGGGAATACCCCGACGTTGAGGTAAAACCCGAAGACCTTGCCTGCATAGTATTCACCTCCGGTACCACCGGCAAAAGCAAGGGCGTTATGCTCTCCCACAAAAACCTTGCGGCGGACGCCACCGCCTCCTGCAAGGTTGTGCAGGGTCACTGCACGGTTGGCTTTTTGCCCCTTAATCACACGTATTCATGGGTCTCCACCATCTTTGCGGCCTTTATCTGCATAGGCTACGGTTACATTTGCGGCGACGTTAAAAATCTTGTCAAGGATTTCCAGAAATATCATCCCCAGAATTTTGCCGGCGTGCCCCTTGTTATTGAGACTATCTACAAAAACATCTGGCGCACCGCCAAAAGGCAGGGTACCGATGAAAAACTGCGCAAGGGCATCAAGCTGAGCAGATTTCTGCTTAAATTCGGCATCGACATAAGGCGCAAGCTGTTCAAGCAGATCCACGACCACCTGGGCGGCAACCTTGAAATGATCATCTGCGGCGGCGCGTCTTTGGATCCGGAATACGAACAGGGCTTATATGACATCGGCATCCAGACCCTGAACGGGTACGGCATAACCGAATGTTCGCCGGCGGTCACCACTAACAGGCAGAACAACTATAAAATAGGCAGCGTGGGTTTGCCCATGCCCTGCAACGAGATAAAAATAAACGACCCGGACGCGGACGGCGTGGGCGAAATATACGTCAAGGGCGACAACGTCATGATGGGCTACTACAACGATCCTGATGCCACAGCAGAGGCCTTTGACGGAGAATGGTTCAAAACCGGCGACTTCGGCAGGATCGACAAGGACGGTTTCCTGTTCTTTGTCGGCCGCAAGAAAAACCTTATTATTCTCAGCAACGGCAAAAACGTCTCCCCCGAGGAGCTTGAAACAAAACTTATGCAAAAATACCATTACATCAAGGAAGTTATGGTATACGAGGAAAAATCCCACATAGCCGCCGAATTTTTCCTTAACACAGAGGAATACCCCGAGGCTAAGGAATGGATAAACAGGGACGTCCACGAATTCAACAAAACCAACCCCAAGTGGAAATATATACGTTACGTCAAGATACGTGACGAGGAGTTTCCAAAAACAACGACCCTTAAGATCAAGCGCAACTACGGCGCAACTTCAAATAAATAACAGGTACAAAAAAGAACCTCGTTCAATGAACAAGGTTCTTTTTGTATTTTTATAAATTCACTTAAACGTGCCGGTCGTCAGTTTCTGTGAGGACGGCGGCCGCCGTTTCTGCCGTGGGAGGGGCGCCTGGGTGCGTCAGAGACCTCGTTTTCAGGTACAAGACCTTCAACGTCGATCAACGCCTCGCGGCGTGAAAGGTTGAGCCTGCCCTGGTCGTCGATCTCGCGAACCTTGACTATAACTTCATCGCCCACGTTCACAACGTCCGTGACCTTGTCTGTATGCTTGACGTCAAGCTGACTTATGTGGACAAGCCCCTCTTTGCCGGGAGCGATCTCAACAAAGGCGCCAAAGTCCATTATACGGGTAACAACACCGTTGTAGATGGAGCCGATCTCGGGATCATTGGCTATGGTGTTGACCATCATAAGAGCGCGGTTCGCATCCTCAATATCAACAGCGCAGATATAAATGGTTCCGTCTTCCTCAACGTCCACCTTACAATTACACTCAGCGCAGATCTTCTGGATGACCTTGCCCTGCTTACCGATGACCTCGCTGATCTTGTCAACGGGGATCTGAGTTGTAAGCATCTTGGGAGCGTATTTTGAAAGCTCCTTGCGGGGTTCGGGTATAACGGGCAGCATAATATCGTCAAGGATGTGGATCCTTGCTTTGTATGTCTTTTCAAGAGCCTCTTTGATAATGGCAGGGGTAAGACCGTCAACCTTAAGATCCATCTGGATCGCTGTGATGCCCTTATGAGTACCGGCAACTTTAAAGTCCATATCGCCGAAGAAATCCTCAAGACCCTGAATGTCGACCATTGTCATAAAGCGGTCGCCCTCAGTAATAAGACCGCAGGAAATACCGGCAACGGGAGCCTTGATGGGCACGCCGGCAGCCATAAGCGAAAGGGTTGAGCCGCAGATAGCGCCCTGCGAGGTCGAACCGTTTGAGGAAAGCACCTCGGAAACAAGGCGGATGCAGTACGGGAACTCCTCAACAGAGGGAATAACAGGCAGCAAAGCGCGCTCCGCCAATGCGCCGTGACCGATCTCACGTCTGCCGGGACCTCTGCTGGGCTTTGTTTCGCCAACTGAATATGAGGGGAAATTGTAATGGTGGATGTACCTCTTGTTATCCTCTTCGTCAATGCCGTCGAGGAGCTGAGCGTCGCTCATTGGGCCTAAAGTGGTAACGGTGAGCACCTGAGTCTGGCCTCTTGTGAACATACCTGAACCGTGGACACGGTCAAGCAGGTCGATCTCGGCATTAAGGGGACGGATCTCGTCTATTCCTCTGCCGTCAACACGCTTGCCGTCATCCAACAGCCAGCGGCGCACAACGTACTTCTGTATTTTATAAAGACATTCGTCGATTTTGAACTCCATTTCGGGGTAGATTTCATCAAACTTTTCGTGAACAGCCTCATAGATGGGCTTAAGACGATCATCGCGGATACGCTTATCGTCAGTATCAAGGGCGAGCCTGATATCGTCAATGGAGAACTCCTTGATAGCCTCGTACATTTCGGGATCGGGATCGTTTGAGGGGAAGTCCACCTTCTCCTTGCCCACCTCTGCGGCTATGCCTTTGATGAACTCAACGATACGCTGGTTCTCCTTGTGGGCAAACATGATGCCGTTGTACATCTCTTCGTTTGTGACTTCCTTAGCGCCTGCCTCGATCATTGCAACAAGCTCGCTTGTGGAAGCGACTGTAACAGCCATGCGTGAAACCTCACGCTGCGCGGCTGTGGGGTTGATGATGAACTCGCCGTCAATAAGGCCAACGGAAACGCCGGAGATGGGTCCTCTCCAAGGGATCTCCGAGATAGACAGGGCGATGGAAACGCCGAGCATAGCTGTGATCTCCGGGGAGCAATCCTGGTCAACAGACATAACTGTTGCCACAACTGAAACGTCGTTTCTCATATCCTTGGGGAAAAGCGGACGGATGGGACGGTCGATAACACGGCTGGCAAGGATAGCCTTTTCGCTTGCCCTGCCCTCTCTCCTCTGGAAGGAGCCCGGGATTTTGCCCACGGAATAAAGCTTCTCCTCAAAATCGACTGAAAGGGGGAAGAAATCCACGCCGTCACGGGGCTTGGAAGCCATTGTGGCTGTGCAAAGCACGTTGGTCTCGCCGTAACGGACAAGACAGGAACCGCCTGAAAGCTGCGCCATTTTGCCGACCTCAACTACGAAAGGTCTGCCTGCGATCTCGGTTTTGAATGTTTTGAAATCCTTAAAAAACATAAACTTTCTCCTTGTTTTATTTATATTTCAGGCGGAACGGTTTAGCAATAAAGCCACAATTTGAATAAATCATTGTATTCAAACTGTCGATTCACTGCTAAATTCGGCCGCCATGATAACCAACAAAACACAATTTTGAGCAGGTAGAGTAAACACTCTGCCTGCTCATGATATGCATTTTATTTACGGATGCCAAGCTCAGCGATGATCGAACGGTAACGCTCAATATCATTCTTCTGAAGGTATGAGAGAAGGTTGCGCCTGTGACCTACCATTTTAAGTAAGCCTCTGCGAGAATGATGATCCTTCTTGTGCACCTTGAGATGCTCGGTAAGGTCGTTTATACGCTTTGTGAGTACAGCTATCTGTACCTCGGGGGAGCCTGTGTCGCCCTCATGCAGCGCGAATTTCTGCATGATCTCAGTTTTTTCTGCCTGTGTCATAAAATTCACCTCATTAAAATATTTTGCAAGCTTCCCAGCGTAAGGCAGGTGAAACACCCCATGGGTTTACTCCATACTCCGAGAACAAGCAACTGATAGTTTAACACATAAAGTTGTATTTGTAAAGTATTTTTTCTTAATTTAAAGCTTTCTTTTTTAACAAAGCTCTGACATCGCACTCGTTCTTTTTGATCTCGCCGTCCTTAACGCACACAACGCCCTTGCAAGCTCCGCCTGCAAGGCCTATCTTGCGCTGCATATCCTCCGCCGCAGCCTTAAACAATCTGCTGCCGAAAATAATGCCGTAGACGTCCGCGCCGTTAAGGTCGTTTTTATGCAGGAAATCGTTTATCGCCGCGGGCACACAGAAAGCCTGCATTGAGGCCGCTATGACTATCGAGCTGTATTTTGAAATATCCACATCGGGGCGGGAAATGCATACGCCCTGACCGACTATGGATTTGTATCCGCTTATGAGCTTGTTTACAACAAAACCTCGGTCGTATTTTTCAAAGATCTCCACCGTGTCGATGGTGCTGTCCTCAGAATTGCTGCAAAAGCTTCTGATCATTTCGTTATCCGAAAAATAAACCAATAAGGTCTTCATAATAACCTTCCTTTCAGAAAACCTACTGTTGCTTTTCCGTTCCTCTGTTTACCACACTGTCCGACCACGCAAGCAGGTCGTAGAAAACGTCTTTTCTGTCTATTTCGTTCAGGATCTCGTGTCTCATATTTTTATATAATTTCATTGAAACATCCCTGTGGCCGCTGCTCTTTAAATCGGAGGCCACCTGACGCACGCCCTTTCCGTACTCCCCTACCGGATCCATTTCGCCGGAGACGAGAAGTATCGGCAGGGAAAACGGGATTGATTTATACCACGCCGGGCTTGAGACCGCTTTTAAAATTTTAAACATATCTCTGTAACCGGCGGAGGTGAACAGGAAGCCGCATTTGTCATCCTTGATGTATTTGTCGACCTCGGCCTCGTCGCGGGAAAGCCAGTCGAACTCCGTCCTCACCTTGCCAACGTGCTTATTGTAGCTGCCAAAGGCAAGCTTGTTTATAAAATTGCTGCGGTGCTTGCTGCCGTAAAGCTTTGCGCTGAGAGAGGCCACCGCGATGCCGACCCCTGCGGCGGGATTGGTTCCGCTTGTGCCGGAGAAGATGGCTCCGCTTATATCCGACCAGAATTTCTCGGCATAGTACCGGGCTACAAAAGAGCCCATGCTGTGGCCGAAAAGGATGATCGGTCTGCCGGGGTACTCGCTCTTTGCAATATCCGTCAGAAGCTTGGCGTCGTTGACAAAGCCAATCCAGCCGTCACGCTCGCCGAAATAACCAAGCTCGCTGTCTGAAGATACGGATTTGCCGTGACCTACGTGGTCATTGACAAAAACAGCGTACCCGTTCGAGCACAGAAAAGTGGCAAATTCCTTGTAGCGGTCGCCGTGCTCCGCCATTCCGTGTATTATCTGAAAAACCGCCTTGACGTCGCTGCTGTTGGCGGGGATCCAGCTCTGTGCATAAATGTCCCCTATGCCTGTGGTAGAAGAATATACATATTCCTTATGAATAATATCCATGCTTAACACCTCTTTTTTCTCAACAAAAATCAGTTCGCATTTCAATAAGACCTTGTTAGTATAACATATTTTTTACTATTTGTAACCCTTTTGTTACCTTTTTAATCCATTTTTGTATTGTTGCACAAAAACAGACTCAATTTTTGTGACTACTTTATAATGATGTAGTAAATAAAAAATATTTCATTTTAACCCTTGATTTTTTCTGTAATATGTGGTAATCTATTCAAGCAGTTAAATATGTTTTGGGGGCGTAGCTCAGCTGGGAGAGCGCTTGAATGGCATTCAAGAGGTCAACGGTTCGATCCCGTCCGTCTCCACCAACAAAAATGCGTGATTTGTTAAACAAATCACGCATTTTTGAATTATGTGTTCCGTTGCACGGAACATTCTGTTTGGCTTCGCCAAGTAATGTACGCTTAAGCGAGCGATGTGCGCTTCGTAGGTTAAGGAACACATTACATCACTTTGCGTATAACGCAATACATCACTATGCCGTAGGCATAACATCATTTGCCCGCAGGGCAAACATCATTAAAAGAGGTTCATTTAATATATCCTAATCAAAACTAAGATATATATCGATGTCTTTTTCCGTTCAAATTATCAACCTTGTACGCGAACTCAAGGCCGGGCACGAATCCGTGATCTCAAATCAAGTCAGGCGTTCCGGCACTTCCGGAGGTTATAAAAATCAGGTTTCGGGCTCCGGTTCCTCCACGGCGGTTGTTTCGTTTTCCGTCGGCAACTCCTGAACGGATACCATCAGCTCGTCGTTGACCTCGATGCGGTATTTGTATTCCTCGTCCTCCATTATGGGCGAATGGGCGAATACCGTCATTTCCGTGCTGCCCGCTTTCAGCCCTTTAAGGGTGAAGATCACATTGTAGGCTGCGCCTTCTATCACCTCGTGGTTTTTCTTTCCGTAATCCCGCCTGCTTGCGCAGGAGACGATCGAAGGATCGTCTATTTTGACCGAATACTCGGGACCACCCCCGTCAAAGGAATGAAACGACAGCTTAGCCTCTTTTTCAAACCGTTTTTCGGGAGCATCCGTGATGTCGGGTTCCACTATCATTGAATTGTGATGTTCAACGGTAAGCTTGACATTGTGGTCGGGCATTTTAAAGGAAATAACAAATCCTTTTTTGTCATCGTAACTCGGATTGAGCCGCTCCGAATCCAGATAAAAAGTGTAATCCGTATCCGTGGCGATATAAATATATTTGTAATAAATCTTTACCGCAGCGCCGGCTCTGTATGAATCCTTCGCGTTCTCAAAAGAGTCCTTCTCACCCTGATAGTCAACTTTATACTTTTGGCCTCCGCAGCCGAAAAAACTCAACACAAAAACACCTCCGATAAGAATTATGCAAACAACTTTTCGCAGAATACGTCTATCGCCCATATCCGCACCTCCGTTTCTATTATTATATGACAAGTCCCGGTGCAGTCGTATTCACCATTTGACCGGCGTTTTATTCCGATCGCGTCAAAGACAACTGAGGCAAGCGGGAGCTTAAAAAGCGCATATCCCCTCTTGTATCCTGCGGCCGCTTTTCTCTGCCGCCCTTTTTCTCAGCGGTCTTCATGCGTTATTCTAACATACCGCTGATTTGGCTGTCAATATTGCCCCGGGTTACAGCCTGCCACTCCGCAGGCTCTTCAGGCTCCATCTCCGTCATATGCGCCCAAAACCTTTTTGGCATATGGGTCATGCGGCATTTCGGGTTTTCCCTCTCGTCGATGGAGATGGTTTTATAGAACGTTTTCCACAAGTCCCGGAACATCAGCTCGTCAACATCCGCTCCCGGCGCCTGGAAATCCTCTATTTCCACTATTGAACAGCGTCCTTCGCCGTAAATGAGCGCCGCTTTATGGGTCTTATCGTAAATCATAAAGGTCTCGTTGGGGTATCTGTCGCAGAAATGGCGGGCTATCTCCGGCAGCACATAGTTCTTAGGCTCAATCACAGACACCATATAGTCGTCATATATTGAGAACCGGACAAAGCCTTTGTACTTGTGGCTCTCGCCGGAACGGGCCTGAACAGCCTTGAACAGCTTGTTCACCGTGTCGTTTGCAAGCATTGAGGTTATCTTCGGCCCGGTTTTCATGCCCAATCTTATAAACTTCAAAATGAGCATATCCTTCTCCGGGTGGCAGGTATAAAAGCCCTTTAGTACGAACAGATACGCCCTTTTCCCCATAACTTTTTTGACACCGTCCTTGACGCGCTGAGCCTTTTGGGGATCGGTTTCCACAAACACCGGGGCGTAGAACGAGGGCTCAAGATCCGGCTCAGGCACGATATTTTCCGGGGTCTCCTTTTTCTCGTAGCTCCTGAACACGCAGCACAGCAGCCCTTCAAAGGAACCGTCATAGGTGTAAATAAAATCAGACATACTTTCCCTTCTCTATACCGTCAAGGTCATAGCCTTGTCAGCGATTTTTGGATAATCAAAGAAACTGAGTTGAGTGTATCCGCCGGTATCGGCGATCATTTTTTTGCCGCTGTCGGATATCAAGGCGTTGAGGGCGTTGTCCGGGGTGATCTTAAGTCCGTCGGCGATCTTTCCATCGCAGGTAATGAAATACTGCGCCCGTTTGAGCACCACCCCGATCTTTTTCAGCCCGACAAAATCCAGTTTGCCTACCCTGCGCGCCTGCATTATCCTGTTTGCGCTGCGCACTCCTATCCCCGGCACCCGGAGCAGAAGCTCCCTTGACACGGTGTTCACATCCACCGGGAAAAGCTCAAGATGATTGAGCGCCCAGTTGCACTTGGGATCAACAAGTGGATTGAAGTTGGGATTTTTCTCATCCAGCAATTCATCGGCCTCAAAGCCGTAATACCGCAAAAGCCAGTCCGCCTGATACAGCCTGTGCTCACGCAGCAGGGGCGGCTTTGTGTTAAGCGCCGGGAGCAAGGGGTTGCTGTTGATAGGGATATAGGCGGAATAGAACACCCCCTTAAGGGAGCATTTTT
>CAMOTT010000015.1 GCA_946626015.1 uncultured Clostridia bacterium
ACGGCAAGGTCACCTACTTCCCGATCTATATGCTGATGTTCCTGCAAAAGCAGGAGTTGCCGAAGGAGATCCTGTTCAACACCAATTTTTCGGACCTGAACGACAAGATATAAATCCGCTTCGATTCGAACCCCCGCAGGTTGGCCATGATGCCCGACGCTCGAAATCAGAGCCGGCGTGATACCCTGTGGGTTCGAATCGGGTCGAAATATGGCTTTTTCGGAGAGAAATCTCCGTTTTACAGGAGGCGTCTATGACAAATCAAGTGAAATATAGAGAGCGCGTGACCGAGCACGGCGAGGTAAATACCGCCGAACGCGAAGTCAACGCCATGCTGGATTTGGTGAAACAAGAGACGGAGCGTGTGGACAGCCGGTTTTTAGATATAAAAACACCGAGATTGATACAATTTAATTATTCCTGCAGCCTTTTCGCCATTTGAGGGGTAAGTTGGCGTTTGAGGGGTAAGTTGTGGAAGTCGGGGTGTCCCGGCTGTTTTTATCGGTAGAAATGTTCATACATCGCCGGTATAATAGACGACAAGAAATCGGGATTTGTCGGATAATTACAAGATGCAACGGGGCGTTGCATAGCTGCTACAGAGGGTTTCTTGAATGACACATTGACCTCTGCCATAATTCAGCTATCGGGCAACCGAAAAGATGAAGGAGGTACTACCATGACATTTGGAGAAAAGCTGAAAGAAGCACGCAAAAAAGCAGGTATGACACAGGAGCAGTTGGCGGAGGTGTTGTCTATTTCGAGACAAGCTGTTACCAAATGGGAATCCAACAAGGGTATTCCTGATGTGGAAAATCTTAAGCTCATTGCAAAGGTACTGGGTGTAAGCATCGATTATCTGTTTGATGAGGAAGGAATTCTGGATCTGTCCTGTACGAGAGAACCCATCGATCTTGAAGATTATGCAGGGTACAATGCCACAATCACAAAGCGGCTGATGAAGAAAAACAAATGGTGCGATGAAGCTGTTAGAGCAAAGTTCCCGGAAGCCAGGATCAATTATCTTCAACATAAGCAGATTATGACCAAAAAGGAGAAAGGGATACAGACGGCATTTTGGCTGACAACGCCTGTTGCAAACACAGTAGAGATATTGCAGGCATTCCAGAATACCGATAAGCATTTTTATTTGGTGACGGATAATGATAAACAGTATCTTGTATTGATTACAGATGATTTTATGGAGATCCGCCATCTTTCCAAGATGATAGAGCCCATGAAAAAAGGAAAGAAGTTCGAACTTGGCGGATTTCAGTTTACATACTCCGTTGAAATATAATTTCCTGCTTGTCAAGGTGAAAAAATGACTATTGAAACTGAAAGATTGATTCTGCGTCCGTTCCTTGAAAGCGACGCTGAGGACGTATTTGAATATCTGTGCGAGCCAGCGGTCAACTGCTTTGCGTGTATGAAGCTGAATTCTTTGGAAGATGCAAGGAAAGAAATGAAGTAGCGCATTAGCGAGATGGAATACTATTTTGCCATTGTCTTGAAAGAAAACGGCAAGGTGATCGGCGAGATTGACGCCTATCAGAGAATGAGGGAACAGATCAATCACGTTTTGTGGAACTGAAACCGGGGGAATTTCCCGGTAGATATAAAGATAAACCGCCGCATCCAAGCGTCCTGCTCAGATACGGCGGCTTTTTCTCTGAATGCGGTTTGTATAAGAGCCCCGTTTACAGACCGGGTATTTGCTGATATTCAGCAGGATAATTCAAGCAGACCGCTGTGTTGAGCTATCCGTTCAGCAGACACTTGCAAAAATTCAAAAAATTTTTTGTTTTTCTCTTGACATATCGTGTCGCGTGCGATATAATATCCACAGATAGATCGCACACGATATATTAGGTGGTGAAAAGATATGCCGGACAAATATGCTGCTCTCAGACTTAAAAATCAGCTCTGTTTTCCGCTTTACGCGGTATCAAATCTGATAACAAGAAAATACAAGCCTTTGCTTGATAAGCTTGACCTGACCTATACGCAGTACATCGTGATGATGGTGCTTTGGGAGGAAAAACAGGTCAACGAGAAGTTTCTTTGCGAAGCCTTGTGCCTGAAAACCAATACGTTGACCCCGCTTCTTAAGAAGTTGGAAGAAAAAGAATACGTCAAAAAGGATAAGGATAAAAGTGACGAGCGAAATCTTGTTATCACACTGACGGAAAAAGGGGAAAACCTCCGGGATAATGCTTTGTGCGTTCCCGAGTGCATATCCCGGGAATTCCATTTGACTCCGGAAGAAGCCTTGGAGCTGTATCGCATACTGTATAAAATACTTGATGAAGAAAAAGGAAAGGAGCAGAAGCAATGAACGTAGCTATCAGATTTTTTACAAGATCAAAGAAAGGCAACACAAAAAAGCTTGCCGACGCCGTATCAGCCGCCATTGGAGTTGAAGCAAAGGACGTGACGGCCGATCTTTCCGAGAAGGTCGACAGACTGTTTCTGATCAACGCCATGTATGCCGCGAACATTGACGAAGACGTCAAGGCGTTTCTTGAAAGGAACAAGGACAACATCGGCGAGGTCGTCAATATGAATACAGCCGCCACCGGGGCCTCAACGTGGAAAGCGGTCAAAAAGGAGACGGACAAGCTCGGTATAAAGCTCAGCGAAAAAGAGTTCCATTGTGCCGCATCTTGGGTTTTCATAAACAAAGGGTTACCGTCCGACGAGGACTTTGCAAAGGCAAAGAAATTTGCCAAATCAATGATTTAAAAACAGGAGGAAAATAAAATGGCAACGATTTATGATTTTACCGTAAAAGACAGAAAAGGAAACGACGTCAGCCTTTCGGAATACAAGGGAAAGGTTCTGCTGATCGTCAACACGGCGACCGGGTGCGGCTTTACTCCCCATTACGATCCGCTGGAAGCGATGTACAAGGATCTGAGAGACAAGGGATTCGAGATCCTTGATTTCCCGTCAAATCAGTTTGCCGGACAGGCACCCGGAAGCGATGACGAGATCCACGAATTCTGCACGCTGAAATTCGGAACGGAGTTTCCGCAGTTTGCTAAGATCGACGTAAACGGCGATAACGCTGATCCTCTGTTCGCGTTCCTTGCGGCGGAGAAGCCGTTCAAGGGCTTTGGAAAAGGCATCAAGAACGCTGCGCTTAATAAGTTTGCAAATATGAACAACAAAAAGTTCGGTGATAAGACGTATATCGGCTGGAACTTCACAAAATTCCTCATTGACCGCGAAGGAAAAGTCGTTGCCCGTTTTGAGCCGACCGTCGATATGAAAGAGGTCAAAAAAGCTGTCGAAGAGCTTATAGGATAAAAAAATTAGCATACTTGAAAAAGTTTGCGGACGTTTGACAGGACATCCTGCGTACCGAAGACAAAGAAGGTATCATCGAATACGCGAAACAGTCGGATAAGCCTTGTCGGCTGTCTGTGGAACGGAAACTGCCTGACGGATAAGCTCGGGGACTGTCAAGCCCGTTGATGCGTTTACGACCCCGGTAAGCAGGACGGCTCGCGTTTGAGAACCTCCCCGACAAGCAGAAATATCTGCGCCGAAAAAAACGAAAGAGCGGTTCAATAAGGCGCAAAAATTAAAATCTGAAATTCAAAAAAATCTATTGACACCGTGTCAGAAACGTGATATAATACAATCGCTGACACGGTGTCAATGTTGTTTCAAAGGAAGGGACGGGTATGATAAAAGGAACGCCTGAACTGATCGCCGAACGGCGCGAGGAGATCATCAACGCCTGCGAGAAGCTCTACAAAACAATGAGCTTCAAGGAGGTCACGCTGAAAGAGATCGGAAACGAGGTGCCGTTTTCCAGGCCGACGATCTATAACTATTTTGAGACGAAGGAAGAGATATTCCTCGCCCTGTTCCAGCGCGAGTACCGCGCGTGGACGAAAGACCTTGAAAAGATCGGGGAAAAGGACGTTGATGCAGCGGGACTTGCGGAGGCAATCGCGGTATCGCTTGAAAAGCGCGCTTTGATGCTGCGGCTTCTGTCCGTAAATCTCTATTACATGGAGGAGAACAGCCGTATCGAGCGGCTTATCGAATTCAAAAAAGCTTATCGCGCAAGCATGGAAGCGTTTGATCTTCTTCTGCAAAAGGCGCTGCCGGAGCAAAGCGACGACGGCCGCCGCGAAACGCTCGTTGCCGCCTTTGAGTTCATCCACGGCGTTTATCCCTACGCTCACGCTACGAAAAAACAGCTTAAAGCCATGGAAGAGGCCGGCTGCCGGCACGAAGAGAAAAGCATTTACGAGCTTGCGCTCGTTGGACTTACAAAAATATTACGGTAAACGGAGGAACAAACCATGTTAGGAAATTTCACCTACAAAAATGCAACCAAGCTCTATTTTGGAGAAGACTCTCTTAATTATCTCAACGAGGAACTGCCCAAATACGGGAAGAACGTCGTTCTGATCTACGGCGGCGGGTCAATAAAGAAAAACGGCGTTTATGACGCTGTGATGAAAATACTCGCCGATAACGGCAAAGACGTTGTCGAGGATCCGGGAGTGATGCCAAATCCCACCTCAGACAAGCTTCGCGATGGCGTAAAGATAGCACGGGAGCATAAAGCCGATTTGCTTCTCGCCGTCGGCGGCGGCTCCTGCTGCGACTATGCCAAGGCGGTGTCGGTCTCGGTAAATTGCGATGAGGATCCATGGGAAAAGTATTATGTCCGCTTTGAGGAGCCCGCCTGCGAGATCGTTCCCGTGGGGTGCATACTGACAATGGCGGGCACCGGCTCCGAAATGAACGCTGGAGCAGTGATCACCGACCGCGCAACTAAGCAGAAAACAGGCCACGTGTTCGGCGAGGAGGTCATGCCGAAGTTCTCTATCCTCAACCCGCGTTTTACGATGAGCTTGCCGAAGCGGCAGATGGTCGCCGGCATCTACGACATTTTCAACCATATCTGCGAGCAGTATTTTTCCGGCGAAGACGACAACGTCAGCGACGACCTTTCGGAAGCGCTTATGAAGTCTGTCATCCGCAACTCGCTTGTCGCCATTGAAGACCCCGAGGATTACGAAGCCCGTTCCAACATAATGTGGGCTGCGACCTGGGCTCTGAACACACTGATCTCCCGGGGAAAGACAACTGACTGGATGGTCCATATGCTCGGTCAGGCGGCGGGCGGCTACACAGACGCGACTCACGGTATGACGCTCGCGGCGGTCTCGCTTCCGTATTACAAATATATCCTGCCCTACGGCTTGCAAAAGTTCAAACGGTTCGCTGTTGAAGTCTGGGGCATTTGTCCGGATGGAAAGACCGACGAAGAGCTCGCAAACGCGGGACTTGCCGCAATGGAAGCCTGGATGAAAAAGCTCGGCGTGACTCTGTCGCTTTCTGAGCTCGGCGTAACCGAGGACATGATCGAAGGCATTGCAGACGCTACGTTCATTCTCGAAGGCGGATACAAGGTGCTTACCCGCAATGAAGTCGTAAAAATTCTGAAAGAAAGTATTTAACGGAGGAAAACGATATGAAAAAGATTTTAGTTGCATATTTCAGCGCAAGCGGCGTTACGAAAAAGGTTGCGGAGAATATGGCAAAGGCGGCAAACGCCGACCTGTTTGAGATCGCTCCCGAACAGCCGTACACTGGCGCCGACCTGAACTGGATGGACAAGCGCAGCCGCTCAACGCTTGAAATGAAAGACAAAAACTGCCGCCCCGCTATGGCGGCAAAGCCGGACGTTTCAGGCTACGATGTTATCCTTGTCGGCTTCCCGGTATGGTGGTACCGTGAGCCGTCCATCATCGATACCTTTATGGAAAGCGCCGATTTTACCGGAAAGACCGTTGTGCCGTTCTGCACTTCGGGCGGCAGCGGACTCGGAGACTCCGCAAAGAATATGCAGTTCCTCGCATCCGGCGCAAAGGTACTTGACGGCAAACGCTTCTCCTCTTCAGCTTCAGCCGATGAATTGAAAAAGTGGGCGGAAAAGTTTTGAAAGTGACAAATATGAAAAAGATCGTTACTCTTTTACTCGCCGTCGTGATGATGTTCTCTCTCGCGGCGTGCTCGTCAAAAAGCTCTCTCCCTTCATCGGAAACCAAAACGCCGACGATTGGGGCAATGCCCTCAGATCCCGCAAATTCGCCGGATAAATCCGCGACGGATACCGGTACTAACAACGGTTCCCGTATCCTCGTTGCTTATTTTTCCGCAACGGGGCATACAGCTCAGATTGCGGAATATGCGGCGGATATACTCGGCGCTGATCTTTATGAGATCAAAGCAAAACAGCCGTACAGCGAAGCCGATCTTGCCTATTATACAGACGGACGGTGCGATAAAGAGCAGGCCGATCCCGGTGTTCGTCCGGAGATCGACGGAAAAGTCGGGAATATGGAACAGTACGACACTGTACTGATCGGGCATCCGATCTGGTACGGGCAGGCGCCGCGTATTATCAGCACGTTTCTTGAAAGCTATAATTTTGCGAACAAAACCCTTGTGACTTTCTGTACCTCCGGTTCCAGCGGTCTGGGATCCAGCGCGAGCAATCTGTACGGACTTGTGCCGTCAAGCGTAAAATGGCTTGAAAGCAGACGGTTTGCGATCGGTTCTTCCAAAGACGAGGTCGCCGCGTGGCTGACGGATATCGGGCTTGAGGAAGATCCGGAGGTGAATGAAATGAAAATACAGATCACAACCGGCGGAAAGACAATGACCGCAACGCTCTCAAACAATGCTTCCGCTGCTGCTTTCTACAAGCTGCTCAACAATGGGCCTGTTACCGTCGAGATGCGTGACTACGGCGGATTTGAAAAAGTCGGTCCCCTCGGAACAAGTATTGTCAGAACCGACGGGAGCATCACGGCAAAGCCCGGCGACATAATTCTGTATCAGGGCGATCAGGTCACTATCTACTATGGGACGAACACATGGGACTTCACCCTTCTCGGCCGCATTGACGGCGCTTCGGAAGAAAGCATGAGATCATTTCTCGGCGACGGCGACCCGACGGTCACATTTAAGATCCCGGAGTAATTTGTACGGAAAAAAGAAATAATCACAATTTGGGAGGCAATTTATAATGAAAGTACTGATAATCAACGGCAGTCCGAGAGTGGGAGGAAACACTTCTATCGCTCTCAACGAGATGGTAAACGTGTTTCAGGAGAACGGCGTCGATACCGATGTTGTACAGATCGGGAACAAGGATATTCGCGGCTGTATCGCTTGCGGAAGCTGCGGCAAAACCGGCAAATGCGTATTCGATGACGCCGTCAACGAACTCGCGCCGAAATTTAAAGAGGCGGACGGGATCGTTGTTGCGTCTCCCGTATATTACGCCTCTGCGAACGCAACGCTGATTGCCTGCCTTGACAGACTTTTTTACAGCACCGGTTTTGACAAGACCATGAAGGTCGGCGCAAGCGTTGTCATTGCCCGCCGCGGCGGCTGCTCGGCAACCTTTGACGAGCTGAACAAGTATTTCACGATCTGCGGTATGCCGGTTGCGTCGAGCCAGTATTGGAACTGCGCCCACGGCAGAGAGAAAGGTCAGGTCGCCGAAGACCTTGAAGGACTTCAGACGATGCGCACCCTTGCCCGCAATATGACTTTCCTGATGAAATCCATCGCGCTCGGCAAAGAAAAATACGGTCTGCCTGCAAAAGAAGAATGGCAGCCAACGCATTTTATCAGATAAAAGAGCTTAATTGACGCTTACGGCACGGGATCCGGGATATTCCCCCCTTGCCGTAGGAACGGCTATATAAAAAGACAAGTACGATCCAACAAATCATACTTGTCTTTTTGCTCATTTTTATCGCAAACGGTTTTTACAGTTACAAAACAGAACCGATCACGATGGTATCTTTATAACCGGCAAAAAGAAAAGTGCGCGTCGTGTTATTCTAACACAATGTTGTAAAATAAACAACAAAAGCATTCCCGGCTTCCTGCTTTTTTCTGTTGAAAATTGTTTTTAAACATGGTAATATTTTATTATAAAAACTATATCAGGAGGAAAGCACTATGATAGGACCTATACAAAAGTTTTTCAGCCTCATTCTCGTTACGCTGATGATAAACTTTTCTTCCCTTTTCGGCGCTGGAGGCAAAGAGGCTGTCAAGGCCATATCCGAAAACGTGACAAACGGCCTTTTGAGCGGAACGATGTCCACCTTCGGAGGCTCTGATATTTATGATCCGGGTCAATTGGTGTCGCTCATTTCTTACGACGGAGACGGCAACTGCTATTTTGCCGATATAGATTACGCCAACGAGGCCAGAGCCGCATGGCCTGCGGAGAAGCATCTCAACCGTACCGAAAGGCTGGCCATCATTTACAGGCTTGAAAGAGACACCGCAAAAAAAGAGGAATATAAAACTCTCGTGCTCAAGCTCCTTGATCACTGGATAAAGCAGGATTATCAAAATTCCAACTGGTGGTACAACAAGCTTTCAAATCCCAATATTCTCGGTGAGATAGGTATACTCATGCAGCCCGATCTCAGCCCAGACCAGCTTAAAAAGCTGTCTGTCCTTGTGGGGCGCGGATGTTTCCTTGTGGATCCTGTCCTGCGCGTCTATACGGGAGCCAATGCCGTGGATCTTTCCATGTCCTCCATCAAATTCGGCGTGCTCACCGGCAACACCGCTTCCATAAAGTCGGCGCTCCGGGTAGTGGCAAATGATCTGGACTATTCTCTTATAGAGGGGCTCAAAAAGGACGGAACCTTTTTCCAGCACGGCACACGGCTCTACATGGGCGGTTACGGCATTGAGTTCATCAAAGCCATATCCAACGTCATCTGCATGGTGGACGGCACAGAATACACGTTTTCGAGCAAACAGCTTGAGCCTTTCTCAAAGTTCCTGTTGACAGGTCTGCGGAAAATGAGCTTCGGCAGCACCCTTGACCCCAACGTCATGGGCAGATCCGTTTCAAGGTTCAACGCTCAGCCTCTTCAGGGCATCGTGCAGGATCTTATACGGCTTTCCAATACCAAGGCTATGCCGGGCAAAGCTGAGCTGAGAGAATACGCGCTTTCAATACAGAACAACACAAAAAACAATTACGGGCTTCACTACTACGACAAGGCAAACTTCCTTGTTGTCAACAATGAGGATTTCTATTTCAGCTTCCTCGGCGGAGACAGCACCATGCTCTATTCCGAGATCACCAACGACGAGAACATACTCTGCTACAACTCCTCCTTCCCCGGGGTCACCACAATCATGCGCACAGGCAATGAGCTGACCAACATCAGCCCTCTGTACGACTATTCTCTCGTTCCCGGAACCACAGCGGTTTACGAAAGCGATGCTGAGCTTGCCGCCCACAAAGACCCCTCCTACCGCATACTGCCCGGGCTTTACGGCAGCGCCACAGCCAACGGCGCGGCGGCGGTATTTGCAAAGACAAAGCACGAGGGCATCAGCATGACGATCTCCTGCTTTGCCACAAACGACGCTGTTATACTGCTCGGCGCAGGCATGAAAAACTCCAAGGGCAGGCAGATGTTCACCACCCTTGACCAGTCCTATTACGCCGGCTCCTTCACTCAGGAGGGCAACAAGGTCATACACAACGGCATAAAGTACGAGCTCCTTGAGGGCGGCGATCTTCTTGCCTCAAACAACCATCGCACAGGCAGCTGGAGGAGGAACAACCTCGCCCAGCCCGATATATACGCCGAGGGAGACGTGTTTACCATCTTTACAGCAAACACCGGCTCCTACGCCTATTCCGTGATGTCCGAAAACACCAACGCAGAATTCAAGGTGATCATGAACACAGAAAAGATACAGGCAGTCAGACTGCCGGACGGCAGGATAGCCGCTTCTTTCCTGGCATCAAGCAGCTTTGATTATAACGGCGCCGCCTACCGCGGCCTTGCCGGGCACGCTTATATTTTCGGCTGATACACAAAACTGAACAGTATGCAAAAAGACCGGCCGGTCAGGCGCCAAGTGCCCATCGGTCGGTCTCGTTTTATTATTTATCATTTACCACGATATCGGCAGGAAGGCTGCCGCCACAGCCAGCAAAACTGCCGGGATCATATTGGCCACTCTGACCTTCTTACCCCACACAAGGTTCACGCCAACACAGAAGATCAATATTGAGCCAACCAGTGAGATATAGCTCACCGCAAGTTCGGTCATATAGGGCTTTATGAACACGGCCAGCAGTGTGATCGCTCCCTGAAAGACGAACACCGGTATGGCGGAGAAAATACAGCCAACGCCCATTGAGCCTGTCATTACCATCACTATTATCAGATCCAGAATGGACTTTGTTGCAAGGATCGACCAGTCCCCGGATATACCGTCCTGTATGGCGCCCATTATCGCCATGGCGCCTATTGAAACGGTAAATGAGGCGTTCATAAAACCTGTGACGAAGTTGTTGTCCCCGGAGTTGCCGGTTTTTCTTTTGAGCCATTCACCGAACCTCTCAAAAAGACCCTCTATGTTTATAAGCTCGCCTATCAGCGTACCCAAGGTCAGGCAGGCCGTCACAAGCATGGCCTTGCCGCTGGTCAGGCCGCCTTTTTCTATTGCAAGCATTTTCTCCATTGCCCCTGCTATGGCGATGAACATAACGCTGATGCCGCAGGACTTGCACAGGGATTCCTGATGCCGCTCCTTGAGCAGCTTGCCGAACAGCAAGCCGAATATTCCTCCCAGGACTATACCCCCTGAGTTTATTATCGTACCAAGCCCTATCATACTATCTCCTTTTTACGCGAAGCCTCAGCAAAACAGATCCTCCGGCTTCCTTTTGGGAACGTAGTGGACGTCGTTTTCGTCGCGGTAGTATTTTGTGCTGCCGTCCTCGCCAACATCGGTGATCACGATCTTTTCCGCCGGTTTTCCTACGGCAAGGATAAGCAGAGGAACTATGTTTTCGGGAAAGCCGAGCTTCTCCTTGACTTCGTCAGGGGAGAAATTGCCTATCATACAACCGCCCAGACCGTCCTCAACAGCGGCCAGGAGTATGGTCTGCGCCACTATTCCCACATCCTTGAGGAACATATTGAGGTTTGGCGAAAGCCTGGTATCCTGACAAATTATAACAAAGGCCGTGGGGCACATTCCCTTATGGGGCAGGGTCAGCTCCGGCAGCGCCCTCCCCCACCTTGTCATGGACTGGATGAGAGCCACTTCTTCCTTTTCAAACGCGATATGATACCTGAGGGGCTGAATGTTTACGCTGGAGGCTGCGTATCTGGTAAGATCTACGTATTTCCTGAGCTGTTCCTCCGTCACGGGACAAGATTCGTCATACCCGCGGTAACTGCGGTTCTTGATAACCAGATCTTTAAGCATAATATCACCACGATTTAAAAATATTTTGAACGACCTTTGACAAACCGGGATCATTCTCATCATCCGCGGCCGCAAAAATACAAAGCACCACACTGACAAGAGTGCGGTGCTTGTGTACTGCGTTTAAACAACAAATTAGTCTGCCTGAGGAGCACCTACGGGGCAAGTTGACTCACAGCTGCCGCAATCAATGCAGGTATCTGCGTCGATAACATACTTACCGTCGCCCTCTGAAATTGCAGATACGGGGCACTCTGCCGCGCAAGCGCCGCAGGAAATGCAATCGTCACTGATCTTATATGCCATTTCAAGTTACCTCCTAACAATATTTTATATCATTCTATCACATACAGCAAAAAAATCAAGTGTTTTATTCTTAATTTTTAATTTGAACATTATTCTATGTCTTTTAAAGCTTCAATATCCTCTTTTGCCACGGAGACCTTGGCGTCTCTTATGACCTTCACATCCCGTCTGTGGACGATTATCGGGGCAGCCTCCGGCCTTTTTTCAAGCCTGACTTTCAGCATGCCTGTTATGACGTTGCACTCAACCACAGTACCGTTGCCCTCGGAGGTGCGGACTACCGAGCCCTGCACCGGGGTCACACGGAGCAGATATTCATAGGAATCCTGCTCATACTTAAGGCAGCACATAAGCCTGCCGCAGGTGCCGCTGATTTTCCCCGGGTTAAGGGAAAGCCCCTGCTCCTTTGCCATCTTGATCGACACCGGCTGAAAATCCCCAAGGAAGGTGTTGCAGCAAAACGGTCTGCCGCAGATGCCCAGGCCGCCGACTATTCGCGACTCATCGCGCACGCCCACCTGACGCAGTTCAATCCTTGTGTGGAACACTCCGGCAAGATCCTTTACAAGCTCGCGGAAATCCACCCTGCCGTCGGCTATGAAATAGAACACTATCTTACTGGAGTCAAAGGTGTACTCAACGTTTATGAGCTTCATCTCAAGCTTATGCTTTGCGACCTTGGCGTTGAAGATATCGTATGCCTCGGCCTCCTTGGCGGCTTTGCCCTCCATTATCTTAAGATCCTCCGGTGTGGCCACTCTGATAATGGGCTTGAGGGGGCGGACTATCTCCTCCTCCGCAACATCCCTGTTCTCCACCATCACCTCGCCGCATTCCACGCCCCGGGCGGTCTCGACTATCACCTTTTGCCCTTTTTTTATCTTCTTGCCTTCGGGATCAAAATAATATATTTTTCCCACTTCTCTGAACCTGACGCCTATTACTTCAGCCATAATAAAACCTTTCCGGGACGCCCTGAAAAATCAGATCCTCAGGGTGCCTTTCCTTTCTTGATGTAATAATAAACCAAAATACCCCGATCATCTCAGCTTCGTGCCGAGCCTTGTCAGCTGCAAATTATAATTCGCGTTCCTCTTTACAGCATCGGATATCTCCTGTATATCGTTGAGCATCCTTATGAGCCGTTCCGCCGATACCTGACCGGCAAGCTTCGACTCGATCAAAGCCTCATTGTAGGGCAGACCGCCCTTTTTGACCGCCAGAGCGCCGCAAAGTATCTCCCGGAGTTCCGGCAGGCAGGCGCTGAACAGAGCCTTGTCCTTTTCAAGCTCCGAGGTAACTTTCATCACCTCTATCTCACCGGCCGCCATAACGGCGTTTGCCAGTCGGTTCGCGATCTCCTTCCCCCGCGCGGCCAGTTCATCGTCACCAGAAACTTCCTCCGCCCCAAGCAGGAACACTGTAGCTCTGGATATGACCGTGGAAAGCAGTGAGGATTTTGAACCGCAGGTGAGTATGAACCTGACGTACCCGGGGGGCTCCTCCAATATTTTAAGCAAAGCGTTCTGCGCATATTCGGACATAAGGTTCGCGTTCATCAGCACGTAAACCTTGCGCTCCGCCTCGTTTGGCATTATGTACGCGTCGTTCCTGATCTGCCTTATAAGGTCGATGGGGTAGCTTTTCTGCTCGCTGTCTCCCCTGGCCACAAAAATATCCGGATGTGAGTCCGCCGAGCATTTAACGCAGTCCTTGCATACGCCGCAGGGCTTTGCGCCCCTCCCGGAGCAGACCAGGGCGTTGGCAACGGTCATCGCGGCCGCGTGCCTGTCCGCCGCACTTCCGCCCTCAAGAATGATCGCGTGGGAAAGCCTTCCGCCGTTGACCGCCTCAGAGAGCCTCTTTGCAACAGCTTCGTTAAGCCCAAGTTCTTCAAATCTCATAAACTGCCTCCCAGCAAAAGGATCCGCGCGTTAAAATCAAAGCTTCTCGAACCTGTCAACATCAAGGACAAACACCGTGGCTCCGCCCACAGTGACCTCAACGGGGAAGTTCAAAAAGATTTCGCTCATAGCAGGCTGGCTCACCTCAACGAGCTGTTTGCGCTTGCTGCTGAACTCGCGCAATATCTCAATGACCTCTTCCACCTTTTCGTCCTCAACGCCGGTCAACAGGGTCATATTTCCGGCGCGGAGCAGACCCCCTGAGGTTGAGAGCTTTGTAACGTAAAAACCGTTTCTTGTAAGCTCGTCGATAACGCTTACTCCGTCATCGTTGCTGACTATTGAAATCACAAGTTTCAATTTCTTCGGCGCGCCGCTCTTACGGCCGCCAACACCGCCCTTCAAAATTTGTTTGACAATAAAATTAACCGATGATCTTTATATTCCTCTCAATAACGGCTCTGCCGCGCCAGGCAAAGGCTCGGCCGTCGATATCCATGCCGGATCTTGCCGTGGGATCGGAAGAAAGTATAAATTCCTCTATCGGAGTCCTTTCAGCGTTTTTGTTCATGGGGCAGATGTTCTGACAAATATCGCAGCCCCATACGCAGTTGTATTTTCTGATAAGCTGCTCCTGCTCAGGGGTAAGCTCCCCCTTGCGCTGGGTGATGTCCGATAAACATTTTTGTTTATCCACACCCTGCCCGCTCAATGCCTTTGTGGGGCAGGCGTCAACGCATCTGCCGCAGCCTATGCATTCTGTCTCTTTGTTCTCTGTTACGTATTCGCTCAGGTCAAGGGTGGTCACTATCTCGCCAATGAACACCCATGATCCATATTTTTCCGTGATAAGCAGCCCGTTTTTGCCCCTTACGCCTATTCCGGCGTTCACCGCCGCAAGGACCTCGGGTATGGGAGAATTGTCCGCAAACGCTTCAAAGCTCTCCCCGGGGAACGCTGCCCTGAGTCCGGCCGCGGCTCTGCCAAGCCTGTCCCCCACAACCTTGTGATAATCCGCCACCACAGCGTACCGGGAAATGTTGAGCCCCCGGTATTTTTCCTCCCCAAGGTAATAGGGAAAGGCGGCAACTATAACGTACTTGGGATCCTCCGGCAATCTTCCCAGAGCGCGGCAACTGATAAGGTTTTGGCTCACCTTTTCAAAACCGCACACCCCGAAAACCGGGACTTCGTCTTTTATGATGGTTTCAAACTTGTTTTTCATAACTCTAAACTCTTGACAAGGCTATCATCACCGGCATGGTAATGATCGAAATAAAACTCACCAGCGCCACTGTCTGAGCCGCGAGGCCGGTGTTTCTGTTATACTTTGCCGCAAAAATAACCGTGTTTGTGGCGGAGGGGGCGCTTGCCGAGAGGGTAAGGGAAGTGAGCAGTTCTCCGCTTATGCCCAACAGCCTGAGCGTAAAGAGCATAATAAGCGGAAGCGCCACAAGCTTCGTAAACGCGGCAAGGAAGATCCTGCCGTTTTTGAATATCGTCCTGAAATCCGTGTTTGCAAGATAGGTGCCGAAAACTATCATCGCAAAGGGCGTGTTCATATCCGCCACATAGGATATGGGCTTTATTATTATGCCCGGCATGGAAACGCCCAAAAGGAACAGTGGCAGACCGATGGCCACGGAGATGGTGCCCGGGTTCAGGAACAGCCGTTTGTATTCAAACTTCACCTTGCCGTTCAAGTTGTCGGACATGATATATATGCCGTAGGTAAAAGAAAATATCTGAAAACTCATTATCACCGCAGAGCAGTAGAAAACTCCCTGAGAGCCTATCACCGCGCCGGCGAGGGGCAGCGCCATATAGCCGCAATTTCCGAACACTGCGCCGTATTTCAGCACGCTGTCGTCGTTTTTGTCGCCTCGGCGAAACAGGGGCAGATTTATCAGCACCGATATGGTGTGCATAAGCATTCCGCAGCCCATGGCGATAAACAGACCTTTTGCCGTCTGAGGATCGTACTTGATATCAAGGAACGATCGGATTATCACTGCCGGGGTGATTATGTAAAACAGCAGATCGGTGCAGAGCCTTGCCGTTTTCTCCGTAAACAGGCCTATTTTGTCGGCAATGAAACCTGTTGCCACGATCATGTAAAGCACCGCCACCTGACCGGAGGCGATTTTCATATTTGAAAGAAACATTATCTCAACTTCACCGCAGTTTTATTATTTGCTTTCCGTTTTTGAAATGCCGAGCCTGCCCAGAAGCACCGCAAGGGCAAACAGCGCCGCTGCGCCGTCGCACAGCTCGACGGGAGATGAGAGTACCTCTCCCCTGCCCGCAAGTGAGGCTATCACTCTGGGCAAAAAGCAGATAAGGCAGAATACTACCGTGGGCACGCCGTAGGCCGTTATTTTCCACTCCTTGTCCTCGCTGTCCACACCGGCAAGCTTTTGAGCCAGAGGGAGCAGAAACAGGGTGAGCACGGCAAGCATCATAAGCTCAAAGAACAGGTCTCCCACCTTCATATAGCTTATTTTTCTCATGAACCTGTGGATTATCCTTGATATGCACCAAAGCAGGGGCGCGAGGGCCAGCAGCTTGACTTTTGATATGCCCTTTTTCTCCTTGATATCATATATGCCCAAAACGGTAAAATACATGGCGGAAAGTATGGCGAACACCGTTTCCAGAAGGCTTGCCATGGCTCCAGATTTGTTAAGGTACTCCATGAGCGTGGGCATCTCCCTGGAGGGGTAGAAAGCCTCGTAAAGCGACGTAAACACCTTGTAGCTGGAAACAGCGTCAACTATCAAAGCCGCAGCGAACAGGAACGCCGCCGCCCCCTCAAAGATCCTGAGGCTTGAGGTTTCGGAAAAAGTTACGTTCTTTTTGTTCTTTAAGCTGTAAGCAAAGGGAAGGACAAGACATATCGCCAGCAGAACGTACATAATTATAATCGTAAAGTTTTTTTCGGTATAAAAGCCTGTTCCCGGCTCGGTGATGCAAAGGAGCTGATAAACTCTAAGCGGCACGGCGGTAAGTATGCCCGCAACCATAACGCAAATGAAAAGCCTGAAATTTCCCAATCCTTTTTTGTCTAAAGTGTTATTCATTCTGCCAATACTTCCTTTCGGTTTTAGTCGCGTTCCTCGGTGGGGATATAAATATCCGTGTCCGAAATATAGTTGACCGCTCTCTCGTCAATGGGGATGTATGCCCTGGGCAGGGAGACGTTTTTGTAAGCCGGTCTCATGATCCTGCCGCCTGTAATAAGCTCCTCCATACGGTGAGCCGACCAGCCGGCCACTCTGGCGGTAACAAAAAGAGGCGTGAACAGATCCTCCGGTATACCAAGCATCTTATAAACAAGGCCGGAGTAAAGATCCACATTGGCGCAGATCCTCTTCTTTTGACCCTTGACCTTTGAGAACACCTGAGGTGTAAGTTTTTCAACAAGAGAAATAAGCTCAAATTCCTCCTGAAACTCGGTATTCTCCGCAAACTGCCTTGCCTTTTCCTTGAGTATCACTGCTCTGGGATCGGAGAGGGTGTAGACCGCGTGACCCATGCCGTAGATAAGCCCGGAGCCGTCTCCGGCCTCCTTGTTGATTATCTTTGTAAGGTAGTCCGCTACCTGACCCTCGTTTGTGATATCCGTGATGTTCTGACGCATATCCTGTATCATTTCAGAGGCTTTTATGTTGGCTCCGCCGTGGCGTGGGCCCTTCAGCGCGCCGATAGCCGCGGATATGGCGGAATATGTATCAGTACCGCTGGAGCTCAGAACTCTGGCTGCAAAGGTGGAGTTGTTGCCGCCGCCGTGCTCCGCGTGGAGCATCATGCAGGTATCCAGCAGCCTTGCTTCCTCAGGGGTAAAGTTGCCGTCCGCCCTGATAGCGTAGAGTATATTCTCTGCCATACCGTAGGACGGGATTATGGGGTGGAGGTACATGGTCTGTTTGTAAAAATGCCTGCGCTTGACCTGATAGGCATAGGCCATTATGGTGGGCAGCTGGGCCATAAGCTGGATGGACTGCCTGAGAACGTTCTCTATGGAAGTGTCGTCCGGATTTTCGTCGTATGAATAAAGAGCCAGCACGGAACGGGCCATTTTGTTCATAATGTTGTTGGAGGGCGCCTTCATTATCATATCCTCGGCAAAATCCTCCGGCAGTTCCCTGCAGGCAGAAAGGGTCTCTTTAAATCTGTCCAGCTGCAGTCTGTCGGGAAAATAACCCAGGAGTAAAAGCCAGGCGACCTCTTCGTAGCCGAACCTGTTCTCTTTTTCACAGCCCTCTACTATTGACCTCATATCCACGCCGCGGTAGTAAAGTCTGCCCTCTTTCGGGACACGCTCGCCGTCGTTGATATAGTAACCTTCAACGCTGCAAACATGGGTAAGGCCTGCCATAACGCCCGTACCGTCCGCGTTGCGCAAGCCCCTCTTTACATTGAATCGTTCAAAATCGCCGGGTTCCATATAGCTGTGCTTCATCAGCTCTTCGCACATCAATTTAACTTCATCTTTTGAAATTGGGGAAATAAAATTTGACATAACGTCACCTGCCTAAAAAATATACTTTAATAGCGAATAAATTATATATAATGAATGTTTATTATACAACAGTTATTTATTTTTGTCAATCAAAGAGGTTTCTTCAAGAAAATTTATATGTGAAAGGATCTCATTTATATGAAGAATATCGGATTTTTTACTCTCATCATTCTTGCCGCCCTCATCCTTGTTCCCGTTTCAACCGTCAGAAATTCCCGGGCAACGTCAGCAATGGACGCAAGCCCGGATATTTCACATTCTGTTTCAGAAGCCAGCGTTTCCGCTTCGTCGGAAGAAAACGTGATAAAGGTCTGGCGCACATCTTCCTCAAGGGCGGAAGATATTCCGGAAAAAGAATATATCAAAGGCTGTGTGGCCGCGGAAATGTCCGCCGGGTGCGAGCTTGAGGCGCTCAAGGCTCAGGCGGCAGCCTCCTACACATACGCCATTTATCACAAGCTGAACCAAAGTGAAGATCCTTCACCGGATCTGGAGGGCGCGTATCTCACCGACAGCACTAAAAAGCATCAGGGATATCTCTCTGAGGAGGAACGAAAAAAGCTGTGGGGCGACAGTTTTGAAAAATACGAGCAAAAGATAACTGCCGCCGTTGAGGCTGTCTACGGCAAGGTGATCACATACAACGGCGCGCCCATTATGGCGGCGTTCCACTCGGTCAGCGCCGGGCAGACGGAATCGGCGGAAAATGTCTGGGGCAAGGATATCCCCTATCTTAAGAGCGTTTCCAGCCCTGGGGACAAACTTTCCCCGGAGTGCGAATCCACCCTCACCTTCACCGTCAAGGAATTCAAGGAGCAGCTTTCTGATATTGAGGGGCTGAAGCTGGGCGACGACCCTGAAAAATGGGTGGGAAAAACGCAAAAAACAAAGGCCGGCACAGTTACCGGGATAACGATCGGAAACCGCTCCCTCACCGGTTCCGAGCTCCGCTCGGCGCTGGAGCTTAAAAGCTGCTGTTTCGACATAAAATACGAAAAAAACAAGTTTATCGTCCACACAATGGGGCACGGTCATCTGGTGGGCATGAGCCAGTACGGAGCCGACTACATGGCTCGTCAGGGCAGCAGTTGGGAGGAGATCATACAGCATTATTATACGGGTATCCGCATCAGCGATCTGTAATGATGCTTTTGTTTTATTATGTTTTGAATATTTTAATAAAATAATGGTGGAAATCGTGGACATTATATGCTATAATGATTTTTACGTTAAATCAGGATGAGGTGTGCTATGTCTGAGAAAACCTTTGTTTCGTGGAACGTCAACGGTCTGCGCGCCTGCGTGGGCAAAAATTTTCTTGAGGTCTTTCAGAGTCTTGACGCGGATATATTCTGCCTTCAGGAGACCAAGCTCCAGAAGGGGCAGATAGACCTTCCCACGGAGGGTTACTTTCAATACTGGAACTACGCCCTGCGCAAGGGCTATTCCGGAACCGCCGTTTTCACCAGGGAGGAGCCCCTTTCCGTCACCTACGGCATAGACGTGCCGGAGCACAACACCGAAGGCCGGGTAATAACCCTTGAGTTTCAGGATTATTATTTTATCACAGTCTATGTGCCCAACGCGCAGGACAAGCTCGCCCGTATCGACTACCGTATGCAGTTTGAGGACGATTTCCGCGCCTATATCTGCAAGCTGGACAAAATAAAACCCGTCATCTACTGCGGCGACCTTAACGTGGCTCATAACGAGATCGACCTCAAGAACCCAAAAACCAACCGGGGCAATCCGGGCTTCTCTGACGAAGAGCGGGGCAAGTTCAGCGAAATGCTGGCGGCAGGCTTTACGGACTCTTTCCGCTATCTTTACCCCGACAAAGAGGATGCCTACTCCTGGTGGAGCTACCGTTTCCACGCAAGGGACAAAAACGTGGGCTGGCGTATAGACTATTTTATAACCTCGAACAGGATAGCCGGGAACATAAAAGAAGCGAGAATACATAGCGATATTTTCGGCTCGGATCACTGCCCGGTGAGCCTGACCATAGACATATGACTATCATTTAGTGAAAGGAACCCAATCGATGAAAAAGAACAAAATCATTTTGATCGTTTTAACCGTCCTTGCATCTCTGAGCATAATCTTTGTCGTCTTTGCGGTAAATTACGTTAAGATCGTCAAACCGCAGACCAAGACCGATACCGGCGCTGACATAAGCGGCTACACCTTTGAGACCAGCAAATACTCCGCCGCGCTCAAGGGCACAGGCAGCACGCAGCTGCCCATACTCCCCACGGATATTGACGGTATTTATTACACCATGGACACAAACGGCGCCGTCACCTTTTATGCCCTTTCCGGCAACAGCTTTGTGCCATACGATCAGGACGTCACCACCTTTGACACAACGGTCACCTGCACCCATCAGGAGCTGCCCGTGACCATGTACTGCGTTGAGAAGGACTCCAAGGTCTGCGGCTACGGCCTGTTCACCTCAAAGAAAAGCCCGGGAGTCAAGATATATGACTACGCATTCTGCAAGCTCACCGGTATGCCCTCCGCCTACGGCAACGGCAGCCTTATGCTTGTAAGCATGGATAAAACCGAGTTCGCTTTAAAGGACAAGACGTACACCGAGGCCTTCGGCTTTGATATGAAGTCAAAGAAAACCGGTTCTCTCGTTTTCACAAACAACGGCAGGCTCCCCGGCCCGGACGGAGGCTTCCGCCATGATTGGATAAAGCTGACCGACGGTTTTCTTGCCTCTCTCGGCAACGATCCGTACTTTGTCACCGGCAGGGAGTATAACCTGAACGAATCCGAGCAAAAGAACGATATAATGATGCGCAACGGCACAGGCAAGTCGAAAACGATTGTTTCCGGCATAGTTGGCTCATGGGCAAGAGGCTTAAACGGCGGTCTGGCCTACCTTCGCAGCACCGCCGGCGGGTTTGAGAGCGTTCTTACCGTTTCCAACTCGGCCGTAGCTTCCTTCAAGGGTGATTATTTCACCGACTACGTTCACAGCGGCAACTATCTTCTCAGCAAAGCCGATCTGACGCTTACCAATCTCCTCACCGGCAAAAGCGTCAAAATATCCGGCGTAAATTTAAGCGGCAGCATTGTTGCCTTCTCCGTCAACCCCTCCGAAACAGCCGTGGCCATCGTCTCCGGCAGCGATATCTCCGCCGCACAGACATTGGCGGTATATGACCTTGCCACCGGCACCTCCGAGACCTTCACAGAGCCCCTCCTCTTTGCCGTTGATTACCCCGAACTCTTCTGGATAAACGACACTACCATTTTACACACCCGTCCCATCGTCAGCGATGGCAGCAGGCTGAACTACGCAATATATGAAAGAGGTGGAGCAAATGCCGAAACGAAGTGATTATATCTCATGGGACGAATATTTTATGGGCATTGCAATACTGTCCGCGAACCGCAGCAAGGATCCCAACACCCAGGTCGGAGCCTGCATAGTCAACGACAGGAACAAAATAATGTCTGTGGGTTACAACGGCCTGCCAACAGGCTGTGATGACGACGACTTTCCCTGGGAGCGTACCGGCGAGGATTTTGACACCAAGTACCCTTACGTCTGCCACGCGGAGCTCAACGCCATCCTCAACAACAACGGGGGCAGCCTTGCCGGGTGCAGGATCTACGTTGCCCTGTTTCCCTGCAATGAATGCGCCAAGGCCATAATCCAATCCGGGATCAGGGAGGTAATCTACATATCCGACAAATACGCGGATTCCACCTCCGTCAGAGCCTCAAAGCGTATGTTTGACGCTTCGGGCGTGATATACAAAAAAATAAAGCTTGACCACAAAGAGCTTGTTATCGACTTCAGAGAGGAAAACATCTGAACGCCGGCAAGATACATAACGAAAGGACAAAAATCTAATGGGCTTACTAAAGAAAATTTTCGGCGACTATTCAACAAGAGAGATAAAACGAATATTGCCGCTCAGAGATAAAGTTCTCGCGCTGGAGGAGGAGTACGGCAAACTCACCGACGCGGAGCTTCAGGCAAAAACGCCTGAGTTCAAAGAAAGACTTGCCAACGGCGAGACCCTGGACGACATTTTACCCGAGGCATTCGCCGCCTGCCGGGAGGCTTCCTGGCGCGTGCTCAATATGAAGCATTTCCCCGTGCAGATAGTGGGCGGCATTGTGCTGCATCAGGGCAGGATAGCGGAAATGCGTACAGGTGAGGGCAAAACTCTTGTGGCAACCCTACCCGCTTACCTTAACGCTCTTTCCGGCAAGGGCGTGCACATCGTCACCGTCAACGACTACCTTGCAAGGCGCGACTCCGAGTGGATGGGAAAGGTCTACCGCTTTATGGGCCTCACTGTGGGTCTTATTGTCCACGACCTTGACAACGCCCAGCGCAGCGAGGCTTACAACGCCGACATCACCTACGGCACAAACAATGAAATGGGCTTTGATTATCTTCGTGACAACATGGTGCAGTACAAGGAGCAGAAAGTTCAGAGAGGACACAGCTTTGCCATAGTGGACGAGGTGGACTCCATCCTTATCGATGAGGCAAGGACCCCTCTTATCATATCCGGCAGAGGCGAACAGTCCACCGACCTCTACCGTCAGGCAAACGCCTTTGCCCGTACCCTGAGCTTTGCAAGGGTCAAGGAGATCGACTCCAAGGAGAACGCCGAGGACGTGGCTGAGGGCGATGTGGTCGTGGACGAAAAGGCCAAGACGGCCACCCTCACAAAGAGCGGCGTTGCCAAGGCAGAGCAGTATTTCAACCTTGAAAACCTTATGGACGCCGAAAATATGACCATCCAGCACCACATAAATCAGGCCATAAAGGCCATCGGCGTTATGAAACGGGACGTTGACTATGTGGTCAAGGACGGCGAAGTCCTCATTGTTGACGAATTTACAGGCCGTATCATGCTGGGCAGACGCTATAACGAAGGCTTGCATCAGGCCATCGAGGCCAAGGAAAACGTCAAGGTGGAGCACGAGAGCAAGACCCTTGCCACCATCACCTTCCAGAACTATTTCAGACTTTACGACAAGCTCTCCGGCATGACCGGTACCGCAATGACGGAAAGCGCCGAATTCAACGAGATATACAGCCTGGACGTGCTCGAAATACCCACTAACAAACCCATGATAAGGGATGACAAACCCGATTCAGTCTACAAAACCGAGCGCGCAAAGTTCAACGCGATCATAGCGCAGATCGAGGAATGCCACCAGAAGGGACAGCCTGTTCTGGTTGGTACGGTTTCCATTGAAAAATCCGAGGAGCTCAGCTCGCTGCTCAAAAAAAGGGGCATAAAGCACGAAGTCCTCAACGCTAAATATCACGAAAAAGAGGCCGAGATCGTCGCCCAGGCAGGTAAAGAAAACGCGGTCACCATCGCCACAAACATGGCGGGACGCGGTACGGATATCATGCTTGGCGGTAACTCCGAATACCTTGCAAAGGCCGAGATGCGCCGCATGGGCTTCTCCGAGGAGCTTATTGCCGAGGCCACCGGCTTCGCCGAAACTTCGGACGAGGAGATCCTCAACTCACGCAATGAGTTCGCGCGGCTCAACGAAAAATACCGCGAAGCAATAAAGGACGAAGCGGAAAGGGTCCGCGCCGCAGGCGGTCTGTTCATCATCGGCACCGAGAGACATGAATCACGCCGTATCGACAACCAGCTCAGAGGCCGCGCCGGCAGACAGGGCGACCCGGGCGCCAGCCGCTTCTACCTTTCCCTTGAGGACGACCTTATGCGTCTTTTCGGCGGTGAGCGGCTTACGAATATAATGAACACCCTCAACATACCCGAGGATATGCCCATTGACGCCAGAATATTGTCCAACACGATCGAAAGCGCCCAGAAGAAGGTGGAGGGTCAGAACTTTGCGATACGTAAGAACGTCCTTCAGTACGACGACGTTATGAACCGCCAGAGGGAGCTCATCTACACCCAGCGCAATCAGGTGCTGGACGGCGAGGAGCTCAAGCCCGTTATTCTTAAGATGATGGACGAAAGCATTGAG
>CAMOTT010000016.1 GCA_946626015.1 uncultured Clostridia bacterium
AAGAAGAAAAAAGGCGACGCGACCAACACCGATGCACAAAACCAGCCGAAGAATACCGAAGCAAACAGCGCCCCCTCCGCCGCAGAGGCTCCGAAGGAGAACAAAAAAGGCTCCAAAAAAAATAATAAAAAATAATTGAGTTTTCAGCCGGGTGATTTTAACGTCATCCGGCTGACGCTGTATTTGTAATGCTTGATATGCGGAAAGGCGCAATAAAAAGTTTTTAACAAAGTTATCAACAAAATAATAAATAACGACACTATATATTGACGCAATAAACCACCGACAACTAAATATAGCACTCAAAAAGTTTTTTAAACATTTTCAACAGGTTTTCCACATTTTAAGCCTGAAATCACCTGATTTTTGAGTAATATTTATGCTTGACACGGGGAATATTTTTTAGTATAATACCAATTTGTAAAGACAAAAACCTTTACGAACCTTGCAACAGAGGACGGTTAGTTATGGCAAAGAATTTTGAATTGGCTATCTTGCTGGATTTTTACGGCGATATGCTTACCGAAAAGCAGCGCGATTTTCTTGAATACTACTACAATGATGACCTTTCTCTGTCTGAGATCGCGGTGAATGAGGGCATCACCCGTCAGGGCGTGCGTGACGCGATAAAGCGCGCGGAGGCTCAGCTTATCGATATGGAAAACCGTTTGGAGCTTGCCAAGCGTTTTGAGGAAATGCGTGAGGGTCTTAACTCCATCATAAGTTATGCCACGCAGATAAGCGACTACAACCTTCATCACGGTATGTCCCGGGAGATCAACGATTATACTGTCAAAATCAAGACCGTTGCGCAGGTTTTACTTGAATCATAAAAACACGGTGGTGAAACAAATTGGCTTTTGAAGGACTCTCCGATCGTCTTGAGGCGGCGTTTAAAAGATTAAAAAGCAAAGGCAGCCTTACCGAATCGGATGTTAAGGATGCTATGCGGGAGGTGCGTCTTGCGCTTCTTGAGGCGGATGTAAACTATAAGGTTGCCAAGGATTTTACCAATAAGGTCACGGAGCGTGCCATTGGCGCTCAGGTAATGGAAAGCCTGACCCCGGCGCAGATGGTGGTAAAAATAGTCAACGAAGAGCTTATTGAGCTTATGGGCGGCACAAGGTCAAGGCTGGCGGTAGCGCCCCATCCCCCAACCGTTGTTATGATGTGCGGGCTCCAAGGCTCAGGTAAAACTACCCACAGCACGAAGATAGCTCTAATGCTTAAAAATCAGGGCCACAGGCCGTTGCTGGTTGCCTGTGACGTTTACCGCCCGGCAGCTATCAAGCAGCTCCAGATTCTGGGTGAAAAGGCCGGGGTGCCTGTTTTTGAAAGGGGCACGGAAAACCCTGTCACAATTGCAAAAGAGGCGGTAAAATACGCCAAAGATCAGGGCAACGATTATGTGTTCCTGGACACGGCAGGCCGTTTGCACGTGGATGAGGAGCTTATGACAGAGCTCAAAAACATCAAGTCTGAGGTTCACCCCCACGAGATCCTTTTGGTGGTTGACTCCATGACCGGTCAGGACGCTGTCAACGTGGCCACTTCGTTTAACGACGCTTTGGGCATCGATGGCCTTGTGCTTACCAAATTGGACGGCGACACCAGAGGCGGCGCGGCTCTTTCCGCCCGCGCGGTCACCGGCAAGCCCATAAAATTTGTTGGTATCGGCGAAAAGCTCGGGGATCTTGACTATTTCCATCCGGACAGAATGGCTTCCCGTATACTCGGAATGGGCGACGTGCTTTCCCTTATCGAAAAGGCTGAGCAGGCTCTTGACGAAAAAGAGGCGGCTCGTTTGGAGGAAAGGCTCCGCAAAAACAAATTCGACTTTAACGATCTGCTTGCGCAGTTCGCGCAGATACGCAGGCTGGGTTCAATAAAAGATACCCTGTCGCTTATCCCCGGACTGGGCAACAAAATAAAGGATACGGACATTGACGAGGGCGTGTTTGACAGGACTCAGGCCATCATCTATTCCATGACTCCCAAGGAGAGGGAAAACCCGGATATCATCAATCCCTCCCGCAAGCGACGTATTGCGGCAGGCTGCGGTATGAACGTTGAGGATGTCAACAAACTGCTTTCTCAGCTCAAGCAGATGCAGAAAATGTTCAAGCAGATGAACGGCAAGGGCGCAAGGAAGAAAATGCGCCGCTACAATCAAATGACAGGCGGGGGCGGCTTCCCCGGATTTCAATAATATCGGTAATAATGTGTGACAGCACAGTATTTATAAAACATATCTATTATATTTTGGAGGTAATTTATCATGGCAGTAAAAATCAGATTGCGCCGTATGGGCGCGAAGAAGTCACCCTTCTATCGCATAGTTGTGGCGGATTCACGTTATCCCCGCGACGGCAGATTTATCGAGAGCATCGGTTCCTACAATCCCCTTATCGATCCTCCCGAGGTAAAGATCGACGCTGAGAAGGCACAGCAGTGGATAGCAAACGGCGCGCAACCTACAGATACCGTTAAGGCTCTGTTAAAGAAGAACGGCGTCATTAAATAAGGAGTGTTTTTATTTTGAAGGATTTATTGATCACAATAGCACAAGGTCTTGTTGATGAACCTTCAGCAGTCAGCGTTGACGTTGACGAGCCCAACGAGGAGGGTGTAACTGTCTACCATCTTCACGTTGGCGAGTCTGATATGGGCAGAGTAATCGGTAAGCAGGGCAGGATCGCAAAGGCGATCCGCGTCGTTATGCGCGCCGCTGCCACAAGAAACGACACAAAGGTTTCTGTAGAAATTGATTAAGAAGTATCTTGAGATCGGAGAGATTGTCGGCACACACGGGGTCCGCGGTGAAATGCGGGTAAACCCGTGGTGCGACAGCCCTCTCTTTTTTAAAAAATTTAAGACCTTGTATTTTGACTCTGAGGGTGAGCGCAGCGTAGCTGTGAAATCTTGCCGCCCTCACGGCAATATAGTTTTGCTTTGTCTGGAAGGTGTGGACAGCGTTGAGACTGCCTCGGCTCTCCGTGGCAAGGTTCTTTTTATGCGCCGAAGTGACGCAAAACTTGAAAAGGGCAAGTATTTTATTGCAGAGCTTGTGGATTGCCGTGTAATAGACGCGGATGATGAAAGCATCGTTTACGGCACTCTGACCGACGTCAGCCAAACCGGAGCCAATGATGTGTGGCACATCACCGGAGCTGACAAAAAAGAACATCTTCTGCCTGCCATTCCGCCCGTTGTTATGAGCGTGGACGTTGAGGCAGGAGTTATCAAAATCAGACCTTTAAAGGGAATTTTTGACAATGAGAATTGACATAATGACGCTTTTCCCCGAAATGTGCGACACCGTGCTCAATGAGAGCATCATAGGCAGGGCGAGGGCGGCAGGAGTTTTCACCGCCCGGTGTCACCAGATAAGGGATTACAGCACCGACAAGCACCGCAGGACCGACTTCGCGCCCTATGGCGGAGGTATGGGGATGCTTATGCAGACCCAGCCGATATATGACTGCTTTATGGCTGTTTGCGAGCAAACGGGCACAAGGCCACATCTTATCTATATGTCTCCCCAGGGCAAGCTGCTCACCCAGGAGAGGGTAAAGGAGCTGTCTCAGCTTGACAATATCGCCATACTCTGCGGTCATTATGAGGGCGTTGACGAGCGCGTTATAGAGGAGATAGTGGACGAGGAGATATCCATCGGCGATTACGTTATTACCGGCGGAGAATTGCCTGCCCTTATCCTTGCGGACGCTGTGGCGCGGATGCTCCCCGGCGTGCTTGCGGAGGAGGAATCCTTTGAGGAGGAAAGCCATTATTCTTCTCTGCTGGAATATCCCCAGTACACCCGTCCCTTTGAGTGGAGGGGCAGGCAGGTGCAGGAGATCCTTATTTCCGGGCGTCACGGGAACATAGAAAAATGGCGCAGACATCAGGCGCTGGAACGAACGGCTTTGCGTAGGCCGGATCTGCTGAAAAACGCGGAGCTGACAAAAGCCGACATGGAATTCCTTGAGTCCATCGGATTTAAGGAGGATCAAGAACAGCCGGGTGAGCCTGAATAATTAACGGACGGTTTTTAAAAATGGAACTACTCAAGCTTTTTGTGACCTTTTTTAAAATCGGAATAATGACCTTCGGGGGCGGTATTGCAATGCTGCCCCTGCTTCAGCGTTATGTGGTTGAAAAAAACCATTGGGCCACAGATGAGGAACTGATGGACTATTTTGCCATAGGTCAGTGCACCCCCGGCATTATCGCGGTGAACACGGCTACTTTTATAGGCTACAAGAAAAAGGGCGTGATAGGCGGCATTGTAACCACCCTTGGTGTGATAACGCCTTCTATTATCATTATAATCCTGATAGCCGCGCTGCTTGAAAATTTCTCGGACAATGAGATCGTGCGCCACGCCTTTGCCGGCATCAGGGTAGCGGTTTGCGCCCTGATCTTTTCCGCAATAATGAAGCTCATCAGGAACAACTTCAAGAAAACAGACGAATACAGGCTGCACGTTGCCGTTCAGATAATTCTGGCCGTGGCAGGTTTTACGGTGGTCGCGGTGCTGGGTCAATCTCCCGTATGGGTGGTTATCGGCGCTTCGATCGCAGGCCTTCTCCTCGGGAAGCGGGGTGAGGGCAAATGATATTGTTCACTCTGTTTTATGAGTTCTTTAAGGTGGGGCTGTTTGCCGTGGGCGGCGGACTTTCAACGCTGCCTTTCCTCAGCGATCTGTCATTGCGGCACCCGGATTGGTTCTCGCTTCAAATGCTTTCGGATATGGTGGCCGTTTCGGAATCGACCCCCGGTCCCATGGGCATAAATATGTCAACCTATGTGGGCTACACCGTGGCAGGTATTCCCGGGGCGCTGGTGGCAACGCTCTCCCTTGTTTTTCCCTCGGTGGTAATAATCACCATCGTAGCCGGGTTTATGAGCCGGTTCATTGAAAATAAGTATATAAAATGGGTCTTTTCCGGCATAAGACCGGCGGTGATCGGGCTGATATCCGCAGCGGGGTTTTCGGTTTTCAGGGCGTCCGTTTTTATGGATGGAGAGGCTGAAAATTTGTTTAAACTATTAGGTTCGGTCAATTTCATTTGTTTGGGCGTGTTCGCGGTCATGGCCGTTTTGACTCAGCTCAGGTATACTAAAAAAATACACCCTATATTGTATATAGCCATGGGCGCGGTAATAGGAATAGTGTTCAGGCTTTAGTTTGAAAAAACATATGATATTTGCATAAAAAGTACGTTTGACTCGCTATTTTGTAAAAACAGTGCGAAAAAATATGTATAAAATATACAAATAATGAACGGTACAAATATTGCAGTTTGGATTACAAGCCGAAGTTTTTTGAAACCGTTGACGAAGTAAAGTTTTGTGATATAATGATATTACAAAGAAGTATTTATTTAAGGTTATTTCAGTATATAGGGAGTTTTTGTTATGTATGTAAAAGACGTTGTTGTTCAGAATCAGGTTGGTCTTCATGCTCGTCCGGCTACATTCTTCATCCAGAAGGCTAACGAGTTCAAGTCAGCTATCTGGGTCGAGAAAGAGGAGCGCCGAGTAAACGCAAAGAGCTTGCTGGGCGTGCTTTCCCTCGGCATAGTCGGCGGTGCGCAGATCCGCATTATCGCCGGTGGCTCGGATGAAAAGCAGGCTGTAGATGAGCTTGTAGCTCTTGTGGAGTCCGGTTTTTCAGAATAATTCCAAAAATAAAAAAGTCAGGGGATGTGTTGTTTTGCACATTCCCTGTTTTTGTTCCTTTTTATATGATCGAGTAAGTTCTTGAGCCGCCTCAGTCTTTTTTTACGTTATTCAAGGGGTTTGAGTCCACGGCGTTGCGGAGCTGTTCGTTGACAACGTGGGTATAGATCTCCGTGGTGGAAAGATTTTCGTGCCCCAGTATGGATTTTATCAGCAAAATATCCACGTTGCCGTGCTGGTACATAAGGGTGGCGGCGGTGTGGCGCAGCTTATGCACGGAATACCCGTCAAGCCCTGCTTTCTGAAGAAAATGCGTCACTATGTTTTCAACGGAACGGGGGTTGAGCCTACGCATATTGCGGCTTATAAAAAGGGCTTTTTTATCTTTCACCCCGTCCACCGGGCGTACTTTAAGGTAAGCTTCAATGGCGGCGATGCAGGCATCGTTAAGGTATACTGTGCGCTCCTTGTTGCCCTTGCCGGTTATTTTTACAGTATTGTCGCTTTTGATATCGGAGAGGTTCAGCCCCACAAGCTCCGACAAGCGCATACCGCAGTTAAGAAAAAGGGTTATTATGCAGTAATCCCGTTCTTTGTTTTGCCCGTCTATACAGCCAAGCAGGTCAAGGCTTTGCTCAAGCGTCAGGTACTTGGGCAGAGTTTTTTTCTTGACAGGGGATTCAAGCTCGCTCATGGGATTGTGGTCGATAAGGTGCTGCTTGTTGTACATATAGTCGAAAAAACGGCGTATGGACACGACTTTGCGGGCGCGGGTGGTGGAGTTGTTGCCCCGTTTATCTTTACAGTAGATCAAAAAAGAAAAGGCATCATTCAGGGTGACTGAGCCGATAAATTCAACGTCGAGCTTTGAAATATCTATTTTTTCAAGGGGAGTGTCAGCAGGAACAAGCCCCTTTGACCTTACAACGTACCTGAAAAACAGGCGAAGATCAGAGGCATATTCACACACGGTTTTTGATGATTTTGCTTTGATAACGTCAATGTACTGCAAATAATTGCAGACAGCTTCCGGAAGCTGGTCAAAATCCTCTCTACGCAAGTTATCATCCCTCAGAAATAATATCGACAAAAAAATGATACCATAACTTTCATAAAAAAGCAATACGGCCGGATTTTGCCGAAAGTTTAAAAAAATCTTAAATTTGACAATATACCTATTTACTTTTTTAAAATAAAATAGTAAACTATGTATTCAGGCAAGTATTGTGCACTTATTCACAGCGCTAAAAACAGTCTGCAATGCTGTTGCTTCAACGCATCAGGTCAAAATGGTATCATATGAGTAATAAATGCAAATAATAAAAACTATACTGAATAATAAGGGAGAAAAAACATGGATGTACGGATTTTTGAT
Source organism: uncultured Clostridia bacterium (assembly GCA_946626015.1). Taxonomy (GTDB): domain Bacteria; phylum Bacillota; class Clostridia; order Oscillospirales; family Acutalibacteraceae; genus JAAZFZ01. Next base: position 7,061 of record CAMOTT010000016.1, read on the forward strand.
TCTGCTGAGCGCATAGGCCAAGAGGTGGGAAGGCTTATTTGCGATTATGTGAACAGTAATCCCGAAGCTTGTCTCGGCCTTGCCACCGGTATGACCCCGGTGCCTGCGTATAACTACATAGCAAATGAGTATGCCTGCGGAAGGGTCAGCTTTGCAAAGGTTACTACCTTCAATCTTGACGAATACTGCGATCTGCCAAAAGAACACAAAAACAGCTTTTATTCATTTATGGTGGATAATCTGTTCTCTAAAATCGACATTGACCTTGGAAACGTCAATTTCCTGGACGGCAACGCGCAGGACGTGGAGGCGGAGAGCAAAAGATATGCCGAAAAAATAAAAGCAGCCGGAGGCATCGACATCCAGCTGCTGGGCATAGGCAGAAACGGGCACATCGGCTTCAATGAGCCTTCGGATAAATTCACGGATGAGGCTTTCAAAGTCAAGCTGACAGACAGCACGATAGAAGCAAACTCCGTTTTCTTTGACGATATCCCCATGCCCCGTTGGGCGGTGACCATGGGCATCGGGTCAATAATGCGGGCAAAAAAGATCCTGCTTGTGGCCACGGGAGAGAGCAAGGCGCAGGCTATAAAGAACACAATAGAAGGGGAGGTTACCCCGGAAAATCCGGCCTCCATACTCAAACAGCATCCGGATGCAACGCTTTTCATTGACAAGGCAGCAGCCTCGCTCTTAAAGTGACAGGTTAATCCGCAGGGATAGCGTCCGCCGCCAAAACACCGATGGCGGTTATCCCGAGGCAGGGCTTTACGCACGCCGCCAGTTGCTGCGAAAGCTGAGCCGCCCGGTAGTATTCCAGATATGTTCCCGCAAGGACAAACAGAATTACCGCAGCAATAAAGATCACAGCCACGAATATACCGCCGAAAATGGCGGCGAATTTGGAGTATTTGTTCATGCTGCGCAGCAGGGAGCGAATTTCTGCAAGCTTCACGGTTATCACCTCCTGCATATTATGATACAATAAAATATACGCATTTGGCAAACTGTAAATAATGGTAATGAAATGGGTGAGAAAGAGTAATGAGTATCGGTATTTCCACCTCCTGTATGTATCCGCTTGAAACGGAGAAATCCCTTGAACTGGTTGCCGGGAGCGGAGTGGACGTTACTGAAATTTTCTTTAATTCCCCCTCGGAGCTTAAGCGGCCCATGCTTGAAAAGTTGCGCAGAATAACGGAAAGCGCAGGCGTAAGGGTCAGCTCTGTTCATCCGTTCTTGTCCTTTGCCGAGGGGTATCTGTTCTTCAGCGAATATGAGCGCAGGTTTGAGGACTCCCTGGAGCTGTATAAAAGCTTTTTTGAGGCCGCCGGATATTTAGGGGCGGATATATTGGTCATCCACGGCTGCAAGACCTACGCAAAGTTTCCGCGGGAGGAATATTACCGCCGTTTCGGTAAACTTGCGGAGCTGGGTGAGAGCTTCGGCGTCAGGGTCTCCCAGGAAAATGTGGTAAATTATTACTCAATGTATCCGGATTTCCTTTACGGAATGAAGGAGGCTCTGGGCAGCAGGTTCCACATGACCCTTGACGTCAAGCAGGCGCTGAGGTCGGGGTGTAATGCCTTTGAGCTGATCGAAGAGCTGCACGATAACATAGTCAACGTCCATATAAGCGACAGCAACAGCGAAAAGGACTGCATGATACCGCTGAAGGGTAATTTTGATTTTAAAAGATTGTTTGACACTTTGAGAGGCTACGGCTTTGGCGGTGATTATATCGTTGAGCTGTACCGTGACAATTTCGATGATTTTTCCGACGTGGCGGCCTCCGCCGCGCGGCTGAAAGAATTGATGAAACAGAAGAGCTGTACATGATCGTTGGTCATGCACAGCTCTTTGTGTATTTGATATTAAATTATGCTAAATGCTTGTGGAGGGCGGCGACAGCGGTCTCAACGTCCGCCTTGACAACAAGGATGGATATATCCACCTCGGAGGTGGTTATCATACGGATATCCGTGTTCGCTGAGGATACTGCGTCAAATACTGCGGCGGCCACGCCGGGGGTACCCTTCATCTCCTCGTTGTAAACGGAGATCTTGCAGTTGCCGCTGCTGACGCCGATCTTAAGCTCCGGGTTGTGGTTCCTGAGCTCCGCTACGATGCCGAGGATCTTGCCGAAATCCTCATCGAACACCGTAAACGAAAGGCTGGCGTGCTGACCGTTGGGAGAAGCCTGGGAGATCATGTCAACGTCGATCCCGGCTTCGGCGATCTTTTTAAAAATATCGGCAATGAGCCTGATGTCGGCAGGGTAGTCGTGCAAAAAAATCAGAGTAATATCCTCTGTGACCGTTATTTTACTGTTTTTCATAGTCGTGAACCCCCTGTATATTATTCCTTTACAAGATCTTTCATATTGTACATTTTAGGTTCCCTGCCAGCGATGAAAACAGCTGCGTTCACCGCGCCTGCGGCAAAGACCCTTTTGCTGCCTGCCGAGTGGCTTAGCTTGATGACCTCATCGTGGCCGGCAAAGATTATCTCGTGCTCGCCCACTATCGTGCCGCCCCGGATGGAGTGTATGCCGATCTCGTTCTTCGGGCGCTTTTCGCGCTTTAAGTGGCGGTCATATTCGTAGCTGGGCTTTTCCGCAAGGGCGCCGGAGATGGAATCCGCCAGCATAATGGCTGTGCCGCTGGGGGCGTCCAGCTTCTGGTTGTGGTGAGCTTCAACTATCTCAATATCGTAGTTCGCGCCCAGAACACGGGCGGCGATCTCCGCAAGCTCGCTCAAAAGGTTGACCCCAAGAGACATATTGAAGCTGAAAAAGATGGGAACCTGTTTTGAAGTCATTTTGAGGAGGTTTATCTGGTCATCCGAAAGTCCTGTGGTGGCAATAACGGCAGGGGTGTTTGTCTTGAGGGCGTACTCAAGCAGACCTGACAGAGCGGCAGGGTTTGAAAAGTCGATAATAACATCCGCTTTGCCGTCAAAATCAAAGGGGCTTGAATATACACTGAAAGGCCTGTCGCCGGCGGATATGTCAATACCTGCCACGACCCGGCAATCATCGCGGGAGAGAGTGTACTCATACACTGCGCGGCCCATTTTTCCGTTACAACCGCTTAAAAGTATATTTACCATCTGTTTTTTCGTCCGTTTCTTTTATGTATTTCAGGCGTTTAACAATCCGTGCTTGATAAGGGTCTTGCGAAGCTTTTCCCTGTGCGCCTCGGTCAGGGGGGCGAGGGGAAGGCGGCATTTGCCGATATCCCAGCCCATCATTGCAAGGGCTTCCTTTGCGGGCACGGGATTAACCTCTATAAACAGATCGTTGCAAAGGTCAAGATACTCAAGCTGGAGCTTCGCGCTGGCGGCAAGGTCTCCGTTGAGAGCGGTCGCCGCGATATCGTGGGCGATCTTTGGCGCGACGTTTGACAAAACGGATATAACGCCCTTGGCGCCGTACACCATGAAGGGGGTTATCTGATCGTCGTTGCCGGAATACACGCTGAGATCGTCGCCGCAAAGAGCAATAGTCTTTGCAAGGGCGGAGATGTCTCCATTCGCCTCTTTGGTTGCGACTATTCTGGGATGGCGTGAAAGCTCGTAGTAGGTTTCGGGCAGGATGTTTATGCCTGTCCTGCTGGGCACGTTATAGAGTATGATCGGGGTGCTGACCCTGTCGGCGATATAGTTAAAGTGCTCTATAAGCCCGTGCTGAGAGGTTTTGTTATAGTAGGGCGTTACCATAAGCAGGCCGTCAACGCCGAATTTCTCGGCCTCATTGGAGAGCTGAACGGCATAGGCTGTGTCGTTGCTGCCGGTGCCTGCAATGACGGGGATTCTGCCGCCAACGGTTTCCACGGCAAAGCGCATCGCCTCTATATGCTCCTCGTTGTTGAGGGTGGCGCCTTCGCCGGTGGTGGCGCAGATGATTATGGCGTCCGTTGAGTTTTCTATCTGATAATTTATTAGTTTTTCAAGCACAGGATAGTTGATTTTGTTATCCTCTGTGAAAGGGGTCAGCAGAGCCACGCCGGCGCCGGTGAAAATAACATCTTTCATAGGATCGTCCTCCGTGTATCTAAATTATGTTTGGTATATTATATTCAGTCCATGTAGCCCTGTGCACACAACTGCTCGGCGAGCAGCATTGCGCCGCCTGCTGCGCCGCGGAGAGTGTTGTGGGAAAGGCATACGAATTTGTAGTCGTACTGGGTGTCCTCGCGGAGTCTGCCGATGGAGACTGCCATGCCGCCCTCAAGGTCGCGCTGGAGTTTGGTCTGGGGCATATTGTCCTCCTCAAAGTAGTTGAGGAAGTGCTCAGGCGCGTGGGGGAGCTTGAGTTCCTGGGGCAGACCTTTGAACTCTTTCCAGATCTTTATCATCTCTTCTTTAGAAGGCTTGTTTTCAAAACGCACGAATACCGCACCCATATGACCGTTGGAGACCGGCACGCGGAGGCACTGGGCGGTGAAGGCGGGAGAGGTGGCGGGAACGATCTTGTCCCCCTCTATTTTGCCCCAGATCTTGAGGGGCTCTATCTCTGACTTTTCTTCTTCTCCGCCAATGTAGGGGATAACGTTATCCAGCATCTCGGGCCAGGTCTCAAAGGTCTTGCCCGCGCCGGAGATAGCCTGATATGTGCAGACGAGAACGTCCTTGACGCCGAACTTTGACAGGGGGAAAAGCGCGGGAACGTAGCTCTGAAGAGAGCAGTTGGATTTGACCGCGATAAAGCCGCGCTTTGTGCCCAAACGTTTGCGCTGGGCAGGGATGATCTCCGCGTGCTCCGGGTTGAGCTCGGGTATTATCATGGGTACGTCGGGGGTGTGGCGGTTGGCGCTGTTGTTTGAAACAACGGGACACTCGGCCTTGGCATAGGCTTCTTCAAGGGCGAGGATCTGATCTTTTTTCATATCCACCGCGCAGAAAACGAAATCAACCATTGAGGCGATCTTTTCAACGTCTGCCGCCGCGTCCATAACGATGAGATCGGCCATGTTCGCAGGGATGGGGGTGTCCATACACCAGCGTTTGCCCACGGCGTCTTTATATTTAAGGCCGGCGGAACGGGGACTTGCCGCGATAACAGTAACGTCAAACCAGGGATGGTTCTCCAGCAGAGTGGCAAAACGCTGGCCGACCATACCTGTAGCACCGATGATTCCAACTTTGTATTTTTTCATTTCTGTATCTCCTTACTTTCACCCTTGAACGGTGAAGCATATTTTTGATAAGTCAAGCAGCCGCGGAGCAAAAAACAATTTGCAAAATAAATAAAAAACAGTTGTAAAAAGCGGACAAATACAATATAATTGTCTTTAGCCCAAAATCATATTTATGCGGCGTATTCACAATATAGGCCAAATCCTGAACAGTGTACCTGCTTTTCTTTAAATAATAACATTCTATATGAAAATAGTCAAATATTAAATTCAACAAAGTTAGAGGCATAAAAATGAAAAAAAGTGACTTTTATTACTATTTACCCCAGGAATTGATAGCCCAGCACCCGGCTGAACCCAGAGACAGCTCAAGGCTGATGTGCTTAGGCAGGTCAGACGGCAGGATCGAACACAGGGTATTCAGCGAAATAGCCGATCTGCTTGAGCCGGGGGATTGCCTTATACTCAACGACACAAGGGTGCTGCCTGCAAGGATCTACGGCAGGCGTGAGGATACCGGGGCTGTTGTTGAATTCCTGCTGCTCAGCCAAAAGGAGAACGATACCTGGGAGGCTCTTGCCGGGCCCGGTAAAAAAGCAAAAACCGGCACGCGGTTCGTGTTCGGCAACGGTGAGCTTTGCGCCCGGGTCACTCAGGTGCTCGATAACGGCAACAGGATAATTAAGTTTGAATATGAGGGCAATTTTTTTAATATACTTGACAAAATTGGCGAGATGCCTCTGCCTCATTACATAACCGAAAAGCTGGAAAACAGCGAACGCTACCAGACCGTTTATTCCAAAGAGCTGGGCAGCGCCGCGGCTCCGACGGCAGGGCTGCACTTTACACCGGAGCTCCTTGAGCGCATCAAAGAAAAGGGCGTAAAGATAGGCTTCGTGACCCTTCATGTGGGGTTGGGCACATTCAGGCCGGTCAAGGCGGAAAACATCGAGGAGCACCATATGCACTCCGAGCACTATTCGCTGCCGAAGGAGACGGCGGATATCATCAACAGCACAAAAAAAGACGGGGGCAGAGTCGTTGCGGTGGGAACTACCTGCTGCCGCACTCTGGAATCAGTTGCCCGTGACATGGGCTGCATTTGCGAGCATGACGACTGGACGGATATTTTCATTTATCCCGGCTTTGAGTTTAAGTGCATCGACGCTCTGATTACTAACTTTCATCTGCCTGAGAGCACGCTGATAATGCTTGTCAGCGCCTTTTGCGGCTATGAGAATACAATGAATGCCTACAAAGTCGCTGTGGAGGAAAAATACAGATTTTTCAGCTTCGGGGATGCAATGTTTATTGCCGAATAATAAAAAATATTGAGGTTTTTTATGGGCTACAAATTGTTAAAAAGTGAAAAAAATGCACGCAGAGGAGAATTCACCACCGTGCACGGTACGGTGCAGACTCCCGCGTTTATGAACGTGGCCACCTGCGGCGCGATAAAGGGAGCGGTTTCCGCCTATGACATGATGGATCTGAGGACACAGGTGATGCTGTGCAATACATATCATCTGCACCTGAGACCCGGAGACGAGAACGTCAGGGAACTGGGCGGACTGCATAAATTTACCGGGTGGGATAAGCCCATCCTTACCGACAGCGGCGGTTTTCAGGTGTTTTCCCTTGCCTCCCTGCGCAAGATAAAGGAGGAGGGAGTATACTTCGCCTCGCACATAGACGGCCGACGCATCTTTATGGGCCCGGAGGAAAGTATGCAGATCCAGTCTAATCTCGGTTCCACCATTGCGATGGCCTTTGACGAATGTGTTGAGAACCCGGCGGAGCTTGATTATGCAAAGCTTTCCTGTGAGCGCACCGTTCGCTGGCTCATACGCTGCAAAAAGGAAATGGACAGGCTCAACTCCCTTGAGGATACCGTCAACAGGGATCAGATGCTGTTCGGCATAAACCAGGGCTGCACCTATGATAAGCTCCGCATAGAGAATATGTGCAGGATAACTGAGCTGGATCTTGACGGCTACGCCATCGGAGGCCTGGCGGTGGGCGAACCAAAGGAGGATATGTACCGCATAATCTCCGCAGTGGAGCCGTATATCCCAAAAAACAAGCCCAGATATCTGATGGGCGTGGGCACTCCCGGGAACATTCTTGAGAGTATCAGCAGGGGAGTGGATCTGTTTGACTGCGTTATGCCAAGCAGGAACGCGAGACACGGTCATCTGTTTACGATGGAGGGAATAATCAACCTGAATAATGCAAAATATTCACATGACCTTTCTCCCATTGACGAAAGCTGCGACTGTCCAACCTGCCGCAAACATTCCAGAGCCTATCTGCATCACCTTTTCAAGGCAAAGGAGATGCTTGCCATGCGGCTTTGCGTTATGCACAATCTTTATTTTTATAATTCACTTATGGAAAAAATCAGAACGGCCATTGATAACGGCACCTTTGAGAATTTCAAAAACAGATATGTTGAACAGCTCGATACAAGAATATGAACTGTTCGTTAATTTATAAATTTAAATATATACAAGCCTGTATTATTGTGTTATAATGTACGGGCACAATGTTCTGTGACCCTTGTGCAGATCGGATCAAGCTTTTATTTGACCTTCGATTTTATTATAAGGAATGGTTTCTGATGACGGAAAACCGTAAATGTCTGATTATATTGACCGGTAGTTTTCCTTATGCCGACGGTGAACCTTATCTTGAATGCGAGATTTCAAAGCACGTTGAGAACTTTGAGAAAATAATAATCCTTGCCCAGGAGACGGACGCAGACGCCCCTCAGACCCGTGAGGTGCCGGAGAATATTGATTTTTACAACACCGCAAAACGCAGCAAAATTGCCGGGAGGGCTTCGGATCTTGTCAGGGGAATAGTACATATGCCCTTTGGAGCGGCCCGTAAAATTGACGGAACCGAATTATCCGGCTCGCCTGTAAAGTCGCTTTTTGCCGAATATTTTGTTCAAAGGGGTGCCCGTCAGTACAGGGAATGTATGGAGATACTTAAGGAATACGATTTTTCCCGTTTTGCTGAGGTGGTTTTGTACAGCTACAACTTCTTCGGCCTTGCGTATTCCGGCGCTCTCATAAAAAATGACCTTGTAAGCCGTGGCATAAAAACGCTCCTCTTTTCCAGAGCCCATGGGTACGATGTCTACGACTATACAAACGCGCTTAACTACCTGCCTCTCAGGCGCTTTTTGCTGGGAGCAGTGGATGAGCTTTTTGTTTGCTCCGGGTTCGGCTGTAAATACATAGCCGGAAAATATCCGGAGTTTTCGGGAAAAATATCTGTGTCTTACCTTGGCAGCGGCGATTTCGATCCGGGGAGCCGGGACGGCGTATTTCGCGTGGTATCCTGTTCGCGCGTGGTTGAGGAGAAGAAGCTGCACAGGATTGTTGACGCTTTGGAGCTGACCAAATATTACGACAGTATCCCGCCGATCAGCTGGACGCATATCGGCTCGGGAAAGGACTATAAAAAAATCAAAGCCTATTCCGCCGAAAGGCTCGGATTTATGGAAGTTAATTTCACAGGCGGTTTAAGGAATTCCCAAGTATATGAATATTATCGCAACAACCCCTGCAGCCTGTTTATGAACACAAGTCTCAGCGAGGGACTGCCGGTTTCGATCATGGAGGCGGCTTCGTTCGGTATTCCCGTGCTCGCCACCAACGCCGGAGGAACCGGTGAGATTGTGATAGACGGTATAACAGGCAAGCTTGTGGATAAGAATATTTCCGCGGAGGCTCTTGCGGAGGAGATAGTCAGGTTCGCGAGGATGTCTGAAGCTGAATACAGCGCGCTGAGGGCTTCGACCAGAAAATATTGGGAGGAGCACTTCAATGCGGACACCAATTACAAAGAATTCTCACGGCATATAGCCAATACGGATAAATTGGTCACCGAAAAGGAAAGTCAATATGCTGCGTATCAGTAACGGAATGTTAAAACTGAATATTGAAGGCAACGGCATGGACTTTCTGTGGGATATGAGCCTTTTGCTGATCTTTGTTACGGCGACTGTACTTTATCCAGCGGTCAGCAGTTTTAACCAGGCGTTGCAATGGCTCGGTTACGGTTTGCTTGCTTTTGTTACGTTTGCAGAGATATTTTCAAGAAAGCCGGGCGGCAGGGATGTAAAACTGCACATCAGCCTGCTAACCATATGGTACGGCTTGTTTATGCTGTTTTCGTACCTGTCTGTTGTGTGGGCACAATATGCGGAAGGTGTTTTTTACTATTCAAACGCCCTTATAAAAGTCTTTTTGCTGGGCTTTTGTCTCTCGCAGCATATTGACACGGAGGAAAAGCTGAACAAATCCATGAAGTTGTTTATCTTTGCCAGCATAATCATGTTTTTTTATTCCCTTATTATGACCCCAAGGGAAGAATGGTTCATGGGTTTTTTGGGGGATGTTACAGGCAACTCTATAAGCACATTGGGTCTTTGCGGAGCCTTTGCAATGGTCATGTCGGTGTATTTTGCAATGGCTCTTGACAAAAAGCTGTACTATGTTGCGGCGGCAATCAATTTTATCTTTGTTGTGGCGGCAACTTCCAGAAAGGCTTTGGTTTTTGCTATTCTCGGCGTTGTGCTTCTGGAGGTGTTATACACCTGGCGCCGCAATTACGCCCTTTCTTTGATAATAATATTGGCGGCAATGGGTCTGTTTGCTTTCCTTGTGCTTAAGTCCGGTATTTCCAACGCTATGAACAGAAGAATGCTGGGTATGTATAACTATTTTACCGATGGCGGAGGAAAGAGAGACACCAGTATTTCCATAAGAATGTACTATATTGCCACTGCCAAAAAGTTATTTCTGGAGAATCCCATGTTAGGCGTGGGTCTGGGCAATTTTTCCTATGTTCTGGATGATTTGGCAGGTAACGGAGTATATGCCCACAATAACTATATGGAGATAGTCGCCGATCTTGGCCTGGTCGGAGTGATAGTTTATTACTGGTTTTATATATATTTGGTAATAAAGCTTTTGGGGCAGACTTTACGCAGGCAAAAACTGTCTTTGCTCTATCTTGTTCTTATGATTTTATTTATGGCCGTGGAATACGGGCAGGTCACTTATTATCAGCACATTTTCCAGTTTATAATAGCCTTTGCCTACTGCGCTGTTTGTATTTCCGACGGAGTATATGCCGCAGAGAAGGCGCAGATAAAGCCTGTTGAAAATTAAAATCACTTATATAGGAGAGATGTTTAAGTGGAAGGTATAAAAGCGAAGAAAACGGGAATAGAGATCAACCTGAGCTACCTTTTCAGAACGATCCTGAAAAGATGGTGGGTGGTTGCTCTGGTGACGGTCATCCTCGGAAGTGCCGGCGGTCTTATTATGGAGAAGAAAAGCGCGGATAAGTATTCGTCTACCATGGCCTTTGTTGTCAACAATAAGATGAGCAACAACACCAGCGATATAACCACATCCATAAAAATGGCCAATACTTATGCCCGTATCCTTTCGGGCAAAACCATAGCCAATATGGTGGGCGAGCTTACCGGGTTCAATCCGCAGAGCGTAAAAGACAGCATAAAGACTGCCTGCACAACGGACTCCAACATCATAGAGCTGACCGTTACCTTTGACAGCCCGGATAACGTCTACACCATCGCCAAGGCCATCGCCCAGTGTTATACGACCGTTGTTGACTCGGTGGGCTTTGAAAATTCCACTTTGACAATATGCGAACAGCCGGAGCGGCCGACAATGCCCATAGATGATAATATCGGCCTCAAGTACGGTGTTGTTATAGCCTTTATCGGAGCGGTGCTTGCTATGGTAGTGATCCTTGTGGTCGAAACGATCCGCGACACCGTACAGAACGTTGAAACGATCCAGGAGCGTCTGGATATGAACATTTTCGGCGTAGTCCAAAAGGTTCAGCGCAAGGACAGGCATTCGCTGATAGTTGACAGGGGAATGAATTTCTTCTTTAACGAATCTTTCAAAATGATGCGAACTAAGCTTGAACGCATCGCTCAGACAAAGGGCTACAAAAAGTTTATGGTCACAAGTACCGTAAGCTCAGAGGGCAAAACCACGGTATCGGTCAACCTTGCGATATCCCTTGCGCAGAACGGCGCCTCCGTGCTCCTTGTTGACGCGGATCTCAGAGTGCCGGCGGTGTGCAAGTTCCTTGATATCGACAATATCGGTTCCCACGGCCTTGGTGACGTTATTTCAGGCAAACTTTCGCCGGGCAGGGCGATAAAGTATATCGAGAAGTATAATCTCTTTATCCTCGCCGGAAGGGAGAGTACAAAGAACTCCTCCGAGCTTCTCTCAAAGGGTGAACTTGGCAAGATCATAAAATCCATCGAAAACGAGTTTGATTACATCATCTTTGATACAACGCCGGCAGGCATCATTACGGATGCCGTGATAATAGGCAGGAATGTTGACGCGGCCATATTTGTAGTCGGCGAAAACGAGGCTTCGGTTTCACAGATATCCTACGCTATCTCAAATGTCACAGACAGCGGAGTAGATATTCTCGGCTGCGTCTACAACGGCGCAACAACGGATTCCATCAATCCTTACGGTTATTTAGGCAAGTCCGGTTACGGCAGAAAAAGCAAGGGTTACTACGACAAATACATCAGCGCCAATGATTAGTCCCTTCAACGCGCAGACCGGTATTATGATTTGATGTTTTTTGCGTATACTATGTATACTGCTAAATGTTATTTTTACGAAAGGGTCAGCCTGCTGCGGCAGGCCTCGGCGGTTTATATGGCAGATTTTAAAATAGTTGAAATCGCACCGGGAGTGCGAATCGTCAGCGTAAAAACAGGTATGTTCAAAACGGGCAGGATAATTATGTCAATGGCTATGCCCATCGAAAAAAACACGGCGGCTCAAGCCTTGCTACCCTTTTATCTCAGGCGAGCCTGTAAACAGTACCCGGATTTTACGGAGCTCAACGGCAGGCTCAACGAGCTGTACGGCACAAAGCTGTCCGCCGGAGTTTCAAAGTTCGGCGAGCTCCAGCAGATGAGCATCAATATGTCGTTTATTGACGACAGATTTTCCCTCACCGATGAAAGCATATCGGCGGAATGTATAAAGCTTATCACAGGCCTGCTTTTTGAACCGCTGACTGCAAACGGCAGCTTTGTGGAGAAGAATATCGAGCAGGAAAAGCGCCTGCTTATCGAAAGGCGCAGAAGCGAGCTGGACGACAAGATCGTCTACGCAAGGACAAGATGCGAGGAGATAATGTGCGCCAATGAGCCATACGGCAGAAATGTTTACGGCACAGAGGAAGAGATATCCGCCCTCACCACCGACGATGTTTACAACGCATGGCAGTCTGTTCTCCGGGAGAGCATTATCCAGTTCACCGTGGTTTCAAGCGCGGATACCGGAGAGATCGAGGCCGTGCTCAAAGAAAAATTCTCCGGAGTTCAGCGCAGCGTAATTGAGAAACGCGCTGTGGAGATCAAAAAAGCGGACAAAGTGAAATATGTCAACGAATCTCAGCCCGTAAAGCAGGGCAAGCTTGTTATGGGTCTGCGCGCAGCAAATGGGGCTCCGGAGGAAAACAGGTTTAAAAATCTGATAATGACCGACCTGTTCGGCGGCGGCCCCCACTCAAAGCTTTTTATGAACGTGCGCGAAAAAATGAGCCTTTGCTACTATTGCAGGGCGAGGTTCCTGCGCAGCAACGCAATTATGTTCATTGAGAGCGGCATCGAGACACAAAACGAGGAAAAGGCCAGACAGGCCATAATAGATCAGCTCAACAATGTAAAAAACGGCGACTTTACGGAGGATGAGCTTAACGCCTCCAAAATGTCTGTTTCAGACAGTCTCCAGACCTACAACGATACGCCGGAGGTTTTGGCAGCATGGTACTCCATGCAGGCGGCGGATGAAAAACTCGTATCTCTCAGCGATGCCTGTGAGGGAGTAAGGAAAGTTACCAGGCAGGATGTTATCGATATGAGCAGAAGCATTGAGCTTGACACCGTCTATATGCTTTCCGGCACCGAAGGGGGAGAGGCTTGACCATGAATATAAAAGAGTACAAAAACGAAAAACTCGCTGAGTCCTATTTTGAGATAGAGCACCCCTCGGGGCTTAAGATACTTGTGCTGCCCAAGCCGGGGTATTCGACTACCTACGCGCTTTTTGCCACGCGCTACGGTTCAATAGATACCCACATACAGGCTCCCGATGGCAGTTATTACGAGATCCCGGACGGCACGGCGCACTTTCTGGAGCACAAGCTTTTTGAGAGCGAGGAGCAGGACGCATTTGAGCGTTTTGCCAAAACAGGCGCCAGCGCAAACGCCTTTACAAGCTTTGACAGGACGGCTTACCTTTTCTCCTGTTCCGCAAACGTGAAACAAAATCTGGAGATCCTGATGGATTTTGTCCAATCGCCCTATTTCACGCAGCAGACCGTGGACAAGGAGCAGGGAATAATCGGGCAGGAGATACGGATGTATAAGGATTCTCCCGATTGGAGCCTTATGATAAATCTGCTGCAGGCTCTTTATTCAAAATCCCCTGTTTTTGACATAGCAGGTACGGAGGAGTCAATATCAAAGATCACAGCGGAGACGCTTTACGACTGCTACCGCAATTTTTACAACCTCAACAATATGGTTTTTGCCGTTGCCGGTAACACAACGGTCGAAGAGGTGCTTGAGGTGGCTGACCGTATGCTCAAACCCGCAACGGGTAAAAGAGCACAAAGGAAATTGCCCGAGGGCAATAGAGGCGCGGTCAAAAAATATGTGGAGGAAAAAATGTCCGTGGAGACTACCCAGTTTATGCTGGGCTTCAGGGAGAATAGCGGAAACCCCGAGATCAGCACCCTTGAGAGGGTGGCTTCAACGGTGATCCTTGACGTGATAGCAGGCAACGCATCTTTGTGCTACAAGGAGCTTATGGAGGAACAGCTGATAAACACCTCTTTCTCCTATGAATATCTGGACGGCTTTGGCTACGCTGTGCCAATGTTTTCCGGAGAATCTCACGATCCCGAGCTTGTTTCGGAAAAGATCAGGAACTATATAAGCCGGCTTAAAAAGGACGGTATCGACCCTGTCGATTTTGAACGCTCACGCAGAAAGCTTTATGGCAGAATGGTCATGGAATATAATGACGTTGAGAATATAGCCGATGCCCTTGTTATCTCCGATTTCCGGGGAGAAGGTCTTTTTGATGAGATAACCGTTTGCGCCGGACTTACGCTGGAACAGGTCAACGCAAGGCTTAAGGCTATGTTCGATGAGGACAGCTACTCGCTTTCGGTGGTTTCGCCGAAATGATTACCCTTGAAATGTTAAGGCGGTGATAACCCATGGACGATTTTACTACGGTATTTTTTAAGGGGATAGACAGGGGCTTCAACATCCCTTCCGTAGCGGCAAGCTTTGATATCTTCGGCTCCCATTTTACGATCAAGTGGTACGGCGTGATAATAGCCTTTGGTTTCCTGCTGGCGGTGCTTTGGGGCGGAAGATGCGCATACAAATGGAAAATGAGCATTGATAAGATGCTGGACGTTCTAATTTACGGCACCCTCAGCGGAGTGATCGGTGCAAGGCTGTATTATTGCATTTTTGAATGGAGCTATTACGGGCAGCACCCGGCGGATATTTTCAAGATCTGGGAAGGCGGTCTGGCGATATACGGCGGTCTCATAGGCGGACTTATCGGCGCCTATTTCACCTGCAAGTTCAACAAGCTGAATTTCCTTAATCTTCTTGATCTTACCGCAATGAGTTTCCTCATAGGTCAGGGCATAGGCAGATGGGGGAATTTCACAAATCAGGAGGCTTTTGGAACAAATACCGGGCTCCCATGGGGTATGTGGAGCCGGAAAGTCGCGGAGTATATCTCGGAAAATCAGGCGGTTTTTGCTGAAAAGGGTTTTAGCGTAAAGGCCGGAACGATTGCTGAAAAGGCCTATGTTCATCCGACTTTTTTGTATGAATCCTTGTGGTGTATACTGAGTTTTGTTATAATTTTTATAATTTATAAGAAATTCAGAACTTTCAGCGGTCAGCTTTTCCTTACATATTGCACACTTTACGGAACAGGCAGAGCCGTTATTGAGGGCTTCCGCACGGACAGCCTTTATATAGGGAATACCAACCTCAGGATCTCTCAGGTCATATCCATAGCGATAGCCCTTACTGCCCTTGTCCTGCTTATCGTTTTAACGGCTAAATATAAAAAAGATCCCAAACCCATTGAGGGCGTGGACTTCTTCCGGGAGGATGAAAGCGCAAAGGAAAAGAGCAGGAAGAATAAAGAAAAGAAGATAAAGGCGCAAAAGGAAAACCTCTTTGGTGATTATATGGCGGCAAAAGCGGAGCAGAACCGGGAGGCGGAGCTGCAAAAGGAAGAGCCCTCCGAACAGGAGAAAGAGGCTGCTGAAGAACCCGAGGCAGAAACCGCGGAGCCTGAAGACGCAGATACGGATCAAAATTAAGCTTATAAAAACATTACAGAAAGGTGATTTACTTATGAAAAAGAAACTTTACAGAAGCGAAACCAACAAAATGATAGGCGGCGTATGCGCCGGTATAGCGGAGTACTTTGACATTGATCCCACGATCGTGAGGATAATCTATGCGGTGCTGTCATTCTTTACCACCGCTTTTCCCGGCATAATCCTTTATATCATCCTGCTCATCATAATCCCCAAAAAATCCGAGGAGGAGTATCCGCCCTATGACGGAAACTGCCCGCCTCCCTACCAGCAGCCACCTTATCAGCAGGATAATTTCAACGGT